>JBIKIB010000031.1:0-17123 GCA_044361845.1 Chitinophagaceae bacterium
ATCTGTTGCGAAGGGAGGGATCGAACCTCCGTCCGCCACGGCGGACAGGTCCTTTGCGGCGGATATGTGCCCGACGATGGTAGTAATAAAAAAAGGCATCTGATCTGCTGCCTTAGATCTGTTGCGAAGGGAGGGATCGAACCTCCGTCCGCCGCGGCGGACAGGTCCTTTGCGGCGGATATGTGCCCGACGATGGTAGTAATAAAAAAAGGCAGCTGATTTGCTGCCTTAGATCTGTTGCGAAGGGAGGGATCGAACCTCCGACCTTCGGGTTATGAGCCCGACGAGCTACCGCTGCTCTACTTCGCGATTTGTTCTGCGAAAATAGGGCTTATAATTAATCCCGCCAAAGTTTTTTTCAGAGGTTACCTTTGTGGGACAATCATGAAATCAGGTTTCGTTAGCATCTTCGGAAAACCGAACGCAGGGAAGAGCACTTTAGTGAACGCATTAGTAGGTGAAAAGCTGGCTATTGTTTCTCATAAGTCACAGACGACAAGGCACCGCATACGGGCGTTCCTCAACAGCCCGGACTATCAGATCATCTTCTCCGACACGCCCGGCATCATAGAACCGGAATACCGGCTGCATGAAAAGATGATGCAAGCTGTCAAGGGCAGTCTGGAAGACGCCGACCTCGCGCTGCTGCTCGTGGATGTGCGAAAGCCCGTGGAAGAGGCCGATCAGGTATTCTCGGTATTGCGGCTGAAAGTACCGGCCATAGTGGTCGTGAACAAGACTGATATGGTTTCTCCTGAAAAGGCAGATCAGGTCGTTTCCTTTTTTCGCCAGAAAGCATACTGTAAGGAAGTGATCGCTGTGTCAGCCCTTAAAAAAGCCAACCTGGAAAAGTTGCTGGAGACGATCCTGGGTTATCTATCGGAAGGAGAGGCTTTCTTCTCCGATGATGACCTCACCGATATGCCCACCCGTTTCTTTGTAGGGGAGATCATCCGCGAAAAAGTCTTTGAACTATATGACGAAGAGATCCCTTACCAGGCCACGGTCATGGTCAGGGAATTCAAAGAAAAGCAGACACTCATCAAGATCACGGCAGATGTGGTCGTACAGCGCGAGTCGCAGAAGGCCATCATCATCGGAGAGGGGGGGCGCATGATCAAGCGCCTTGGCACGGATGCCCGTAAGGATATCGAGGCCTTCCTCGGCAGCAAGGTTTTTCTCGAGCTATTCGTAAAAGTGCGCCCAAACTGGAGGGATAACGACCTCCATTTGAGGGAATACGGATATAGTTGAATCATCAGCAGATATAAATGCATTTTGCGCACTGCCTTTTTTAAGCCAATTTGCATCCGCAAACCAATTACAATACAATGCCCGGATTCACAGTCGCCATCGTAGGAAGACCCAATGTGGGCAAAAGCACTTTCTTCAACCGCCTCATAGAACAGCGTAAAGCCATAGTTGAAAACACTCCCGGAGTGACAAGGGATCGCCAATATGGCATCTGCGAGTGGAGTGGAAAGAGTTTCAATATCATCGACACCGGCGGATTTGTTCCGGAGGGTACCGCAGTCTTTGAAAAAGAGATCCGCCAGCAAGTCATGATCGCCATAGAAGAGTCCAACGCCATTGTCTTCATGGTCGATGCCGCCACGGGCATCACTGATTTCGATGAGTCTGTCGCAGATATGCTTCGCAGGTCGACAAAGCCAGTATTCCTTGTCGTGAACAAAGTAGACAACAGCGCAAGGCTGCTGGAGTCAGCTGAATTTTACAGCCTTGGATTCGAACACAACTATTTCCTGTCATCCATATCCGGCAGCGGTACCGGTGAGTTGCTGGATGATATTGCCGCCCTCATGCCAAATCTAGATGAGGAAGAGGTGGACGCCAATGCCATTCCACGATTCGCCATCATCGGTCAGCCCAATGTGGGGAAATCTTCGTTGTTGAATGCATTGGTGGGTTCCGAACGCACCATCGTGAGTGATATCGCCGGTACGACAAGGGATACGATCCATACGCACTACAAACTCTTCCAGAAAGAGTTCGTCCTCATTGATACGGCCGGTATCCGTCGGAAGGCCCGTGTGGATGAGGATCTTGAATTCTACTCGGTCATCCGCGCCATCAAGGCGGTGGATGAAGCTGACGTCTGTCTGCTTTTGATCGATGCGGAAAAGGGGATCACTCAACAGGATCTCAACATCTTCTCCCTCGCATCCAAGAAAGGAAAAGGGATCGTGCTGCTGGTCAATAAATGGGATCTGCTCGAACGGGAGACGAATACGGCACGTGATCAAGAAAAGGAACTCAAACAGCGCCTCGCCCCATTCAACGATGTCCCCATCCTCTTCATTTCTGCAAAGGAAAAACTGAGGATATTCAAGGTCATCGAGACTGCATTGGAAGTGCACGAGAACAGACTCCGGAAAGTGCCTACCTCCAAACTCAACGACGTGATGCTGAAGGCCATCGAATCATACCATCCGCCCGTTGTCAGAGGCAATACCGTCAAGGTGAAATACGTCACGCAGTTGCCCACCGTGGTGCCGAGTTTCGCATTCTTCTGCAACTATCCGGATGACATCAAGACGCCATATCGGAACTACCTTGAGAACAAAATCCGCGAACACTTCAATTTCAGGGGTGTGCCGGTGAGGATTTTCTTCCGGAAGAAATAACGAAGGACCGAGTGAAAAGATGGGTTACTGCTCAAGTCTCTTGACGAGGGCCGTTACCCTCCTGTTGAAAGCCTCGAGCTCCTTCTGCTGGTCGCGGATGAAACTGTTGTCAGACAACTTTCCCATCACTTCCGTCATCTCTTCCTCATTCTCGTACACCATCTTCCGGTATGGATTTGAATAGTCTTTCTTCCTTGATTCAAGAATGCCTTTCTGTATCCATTTGCGGGTCTCCAACGCTTCCTGCACCAGGGTTTTCAGGGTGTCCGCATGGAAGCTTTTTTTAGCGATCACACCCATTTCACAAAGGCATGAGATGGCGTGTCTTGCCTTTTGATCCTCATAATTCTCGGAGGTTTTGGCATAGAAGGCATGCAGATCCTGCCAACCCTTGATACGACCGGAATGGATGTCTTTTTTCAACTTCTCGAAATCCTTGAGGGGAACCAGCTGCCCTCCGATGTTCAACCATGGCTGACGCCTGGCAGTGAAGGGGATCGAGCTGATCATAGCTGCGATCTCTGCAGAAGGCTCCTGCATCACAATTTTGATAAGTGCCTCCGTGCCGTATAGCCGGAGCATCCTTTTGTATAATGTGTACGCAGCCCTGACTTTCATCAGCACGGTCTTCCGTTTGCTATTTTCGAAGCCCTCCCCCAGGATCTCCAGCTGGTCGATGACGGGATCGTTTTCTTCCAGCAACTGCCTGCCGGTCTCCCTGCATCGCTCACGGTCACGCATACCCTTTTGTCCGCTCTGCAGTAGATATGCCCTGCCGGTACACTCAGCAAGCCCTTCGAGTGCATCCATCATCTCGTTCGTGCTGTCGGGTGCAAGGAATGCCGTTTCAAGATGCTGCACTTTCTCTGTCCGCTGGTCACGCTGGTTGTATTTCCATTCATTTCTGCAGAGCCCGTAGAAATTGTACATGAACCAATAGGCCGGCATCACTTGCAATCGGTCCGCCGTATTGTCCTGTGAAATGAGCGAGAACGGCAGGGTGATGTTCATCTCCGACTCATAATCCCCCTTGGCAAGGATATTAAAGGTGGCGAACTTGGAATTATGTTTCAGGCTCACACAGAGACCGGGCCAGAAGCCCCTCGCGGCGACCAGTTCCCCGTCATTCGACCTGGAATTGTGGTTGGAGCCGACGGTCGCACCCGCCGCCATGTTCGATTGCCCCATGACGAGCGAAGCACATAGGAATGAGTTGTTATGGTGCTGTTCGTGAAATGGGAAGATCAGTGAGTTCAGCACCTCGCAGCAGGATATGGTGGCGTTGTTGCCGAGATATGAGTTGATCAGCCTTGCTCCGTATTTCAACTGCGAATGGGATGCCATGAAGAACCGAACGGCTTTGACACCATAAAAGATCCTGCAGCCATAGCCGATGATGCCGTTCACCAATTCACATCCTTCCCCTACCTGGGTCTTTGCCGTGGCAGAACTGTTCACCGTCACGTTCTTGATCTTATTGGCACCTTTCAGATAGGCATCCGTGCCGATCCAAACGTCCTTCACGATCTTACAGTTCTTCACCACCGTCCTGTCGCCGATCATGCCATAAAACCCACGCTGGTGGTCAAATCGCTTCTCCGTGTATTCCAGAAACCGTTGCATCATCACCTTGTCATCGCGGAATTTCGCCCATAAGAATGCATCCCCCGGCAGCATACCTTCGAATGGCAGGATATTCCGTCTTCCATTCTCGTTGCATACTTCTAGCCAAATCCGCACATGCTCCGGCTCACCATCCCTGATGATGCCATTGCCGAACTTTGCCGTACTGGTGGTGGCGAGTTCGTTGACGTTCACGATGATCACATCATTGCCGATGATATAGTGCGAGAGGTAATTCACATTGTCGATCACCACATTGTCTCCGAGGTCGCAACTGATGATGGTACTGTTGTACAGCCCAACGGGGATGCGGAGATTGTGGAATTCCAGGTACCATGGCTCGAGTTTTCCGATCCGCACGAGTCCGAAAAACTTACAGTTCTTGACCAGCTCAGGGTTGAACGAGTCAGAAACGAGGATCTTGTTCCAGTCGTCGGAGGTGTTGCTGTTGCGTACCAGTGATTCTATCTCGAAGGCTGTCAGCTGCCTGTGCCGGATCTGGCTTTTATTCTGGAGCTCCCTCAGATGATATTCATCCTTTCCCTTCGGCAGATATTCGGGTGCGATGAAACCATAGCCGATGGATTGTATCGGGCTTTTGCTGATCTGATTCATGGAGTATTGGGTTTTGACTGTCTGGGTTGCCCCGGGATGACAGTGGTGTTTTTCATTCTACCGTTACGCTCTTGGCCAGGTTCCTGGGCTTGTCGACATCCAGCCCTTTATGCACTCCAATGTAATATGCCAGCAGTTGCATGGGAATGACCGACAACAAGGGGGCTACGATCTCATCGGCTGCCGGTACCACCATGACGTCATCCGCCATGCCCGTAATGACGGTATCCCCATCCGTGATCACGGCGATGACCCTTCCTTTCCGCGCCTTGATCTCCTGCATGTTGCTGATGATCTTATCGTGGTAGGCATCCTTTGTCGCAATGAATACTACGGGCAGCTGGTCATCCACCAGTGCGATGGGGCCATGCTTCATCTCTGCGGCAGGATACCCTTCGGCATGTATATAGGAGATCTCCTTAAGCTTCAGGGCCCCCTCCAGTGCCACCGGGAAATTATACCCGCGACCCAGATATAGGAAATCACGGGCGTCGGCGTATTTTTCCGCGATCATCCGGATGTTATCGGTATTCAGCAGAATGGTCTGTACTTTTTCGGGGATATCTGACAATTCCGTCATCAGGTGCTGGTAGCGTTTCGCATCAATGGTGCCTTTTTCCATCGCCAGTTTGAGGGCTATCATCGTGAGTACCGCCAGTTGTGCGGTGAAAGCCTTCGTGCTTGCCACACCGATCTCCGGACCCGCATGGGTGTAAGCACCTGCATGGGAAGCCCGCGCGATCGATGACCCAACGACGTTCAGCACGCCGAAGATCAACGCACCCTGTTCCTTGGCTTTTTCGATCGCCACGAGTGTGTCTGCCGTCTCACCACTCTGTGAGATCGCAATGATCACATCCCCGGGATGGATCACCGGATTGCGATACCGGAATTCTGAAGCGTATTCGACTTCCACCGGGATGCGGCAAAGTTCCTCGAAGACGTACTCCGCCACCAGGCCGGCGTGCCAGCTCGTGCCACAAGCGACTATGATGATGCGCTTCGCTTGCTTGAGCTGTTCCATGTGTTCTTCCACCCCGCGCATGTGGATCTTTCCCTCAATGAGTTCCAGCCTTCCACGCAGACAGTCGAATATGGTATGCGGTTGTTCGAAGATCTCCTTGAGCATGAAATGGTCATACCCACCTTTTTCAATGGCGGCAAGCTCCATGTCCAGCTTCTGTATGTAAGGTGTGATCGTCTCGTTGCCGAGGTTCTTGAGGATGAGCTCATCCGGTCTGATGATCGCGAGTTCATAGTCGTTGATGTACACTACTTCCTTCGTGTATTCGATGATCGGTGAGGCATCGGAGGCAAGAAAATGTTCCCCTTTGCCGATGCCGATCACGAGCGGACTTCCCTTTCGCGCGGCGATCAGTGTATTCGGGTTGTCCCGGTCGAGGATCACGATGACATAAGCTCCCACCACACGCTTGAGTGCGATGCGGATCGCTTCCTCAAGGCTGCAGTCGTTGTGCTCCCGGATATCATCAATGAAACTCAGCAGCACTTCGGTATCCGTGTCACTGTGGAAGCGGTAACCTTTTTTCAGCAGTTCCGACTTCAACTGTCCATAGTTCTCAATGATCCCATTATGGATCATCGCCAGTTTCCCACTGGGAGAAAGATGTGGATGCGCGTTCCTGTCGCTCGGTTCGCCATGGGTAGCCCAGCGCGTATGTCCAATACCGATATGGGCATGGAGATCCTTGCCCACGAGGCTCTCCTCTAGTTCTGCGACCTTGCCTTTTTTCTTGTGGACGGAAAGCTCGTTGGCGAGCAGTGCCACGCCTGAGCTGTCATAACCCCGGTACTCGAGCCTCTTTAATCCTTTTAAAATAATGGGATAAGCTTCCCGGGTGCCAACATAAGCAACGATACCGCACATGTGGTTTTAGTTTTTAGTATGAGTCCAAAGGTAGTGCTTGGGTTTGTGAAGTTCAAGCAGATCATCTTACGTGCGGATCATGGGGTCAAAGTAAGAGTCCTTTGAGGAAAAGGAATGCAAAAGAGAAGTATATCACCAGTCCGGTGACGTCTACGATCGTTGCGACAAAGGGAGCGGATGATACCGCCGGATCTGCCCCTACTTTTTTCAGGATGATCGGCAGCATCGACCCCGTAAGCGTACCCTGCAGCACGACACCCAATAGCGAGAACCCGACCGCAGCACCCACCTGCATGTAATAGATGCCATACATATCCGGGAAGAACTGCGACCATACCACCACACGGGCGAATCCAATGATGCCCAGAACGGTTCCGAGCAGCAGGCCGGAAATGATTTCTCTCCGCATCACTCGCCACCAGTCATGCATCTTGATCTCTCCCACCGCCATGGCCTGTATGATCAGTGTGGAAGCCTGTGAGCCGCTGTTGCCGCCGCTTGAAATGATCAAGGGGATGAATAACGCAAGGACCACCGCCCGTTGTATCTCCGCTTCGTAGTACCCCATCGCGGTGGCGGTGAGCATCTCCCCCAGAAACAGTACGATCAGCCAAACGACCCTTTTTTTGAAGAGTTTCAGGATCGGTATCTCCAGATAGGGCTCGTCCAGGGCCTCGGTGCCCCCCATTTTCTGCATGTCCTCACTGAACTCCTCATTGGCGACCCATAGCACATCATCGATCGTCACAATGCCCAGCATCACCTTCCTGTCGTCGATCACCGGCAATGCCACCCTGTTGTTCATCTTGAAGACCTGGTTGGCGGATTCCTGATCATCGCGCACATGCAATGCAATGCAACGACCATCCACCATTTCATGCACCATGCGTTCCGGCGGGGAAAGCAGGAAATCCCGTATCCGTACGTCGTCCACAAGCTGTCCTTGCCGGTTGACGACATATATGACATCAAGGTTCTCAATATCCTTTCCAAAAGCCCGGATATGATCCAGCACCTCGAGTACCGTCCAGTCATCCTCCACGGCCAGGTAATCGTTCGTCATCAGCCTACCCACGCTCTCCTCCGGATACCCGAGCTGCGCAAGGGTGAACCTCCTCTCTTCAGGATTCAACAGCTTGATGAGTTCACGCACGACCTCGTTGGGCAGTTCCTCCAGGAATGCCGTGCGGTCATCAGAAGGCAGTTCATTGAGTAGTTCCGCGGTCTTTTGTGGCGGAAGATGCTGTATGATGTGCTTTTGTGCGGATAGGTCGAGTATCTTGAAGGCGCCGGCAGCTCGCTGGATCTCCAGGCCGCAGATGATGGTGACGGCATCATCTTCGTTGTCATCTATCAGCCAGGCGACATCACTGATGTTCTGGTCATTGAGGAAATCAGCCAACCTCGACCTGTCACTTTCCCTGACAAGCTCATCGAATTGCTTCTGGAGAGCAGGCTGACTGACCTCATTGCTCATGTATCGTAATTTGCGCTAAATTAAAACTTGTTTCCTTAAACCCTAAGCCATACATCATGATTCTCCCATGCCTGACCATTGTTGACACACCCCTCATGGGCAGGGGAGTGTTCACCAGTGAACCCATCCCCGCCGGAACCGTGGTGGAGATCGCCCCTGTGATCGTCATGGGACCTGATGAAAGAAAACTGCTGGACCGTACCGCCCTGCACGATTACATCTTCGAGTGGGGTCAGGATCGCACGCAGTGCTGCATGGCCATGGGGTATGTGCCGGTGTATAACCATACTTGCCCGTCGAACTGTGAGTATGAGATGGATTATGACGATGGAACGATCACCGTCACAGCCATGCGGGATATCGAAGCGGGAGAGGAGTTGTTCATCAATTACAACGGGGATTTCAATGATCCGTCCGCTGTTTGGTTCAATGATCTCGGAGCAGGTACATGAAACCTCTGACGCGTATAGAATTCAAGGCGTGATCCGGTCATGGTGATGCACCGCCATCCGGTGGATCATTCGATTTCTCAGCGGTATTTTTTCAGCGTATTGCAGACTTCTTCACGGTATTGTCCGCCGAACAGTAACAGATGCACCAGCTTTGGGTAAAGCTGGAAAAGATCCGTTCGGATGTTCCAGCCATCCACCAGCGGGAATGCCGATGCATAGGCCTCGAAAAACATCGGATCAAAGCCACCGAAAAGTAACGCCATACCCATATCCATCTCGCGATGGCCGTAATACACCGAAGGGTCGAATATCGCCATCTGACCACCTTCCAGGTGCATGAAGTTTCCACTCCAAAGATCACCATGCAACAATGCAGGTGCCTCTTCGGGTATCAGCTGCCGCAGTTTCCCACATAAGGCTTCTGCCATCTCATATTCTTCGGCGGAGAGCATTCTTTTATCAAAAGCCTTTCGTGCCAACGGCAGGATCCTTTCCTGTGCGTAGAAGTCTGACCACAGCTTATGGGGGTCGTTTTTTTGATGCAACCTGCCAATATAATTTGGGTAGTCAAGTCCGAATTCTGGACGGCTGTTTTTGTGCAGAGCCGCCATTGCCTCACCAAAACGGACCCAGCAGTCTTTCGCCGCATCACCTTGCTGTAGATATTCCATGACAAGATAGACCTGCTGGTGGAACTTTCCGTCGAATAAAGGTCTGGGCACTTTTATGACACCCGCATCTGCGAGCACGACCAGTCCGCGCGCCTCCTTTTCAAAGAAATCCAGCCCGAAAATGCTGGCATTGACTTTCATGAAGTACCGCCCGCGGGTGGTCTCCAGCAAATGGCATTGGTTGATATCCCCGCCGGTGACGTTGGTTTCCCCCAGGATCCTTGTCTCCTCCTGGAAAAACTCCGTGAAACGCAGTTCTAAATGGGTAAGGAACTGTTGCCTGGTGTTCATATGTTCCAAAGTTAGCCTGATTTGATACAAACTCAGCGACTGTGCGCTGTTGCCTTTTGGCCGAAATCACTTCAAAACCAAATTCTTGAACCACTATGGCAAAAAGAAAGCGGAGTGAGTATCTTTGTTCATCAATTTCTCACCATGGCATCATCCGATCTTTTTCAAAGCCCCGATTATTTCAACATCGATGATCTCCTTACGGATGAACACAAGCTCATCCGGGATACTGTTCGAAATTACGTGAAGAAAGAAATCTCTCCGATCATTGAGGACTATGCCCAACGAGGGGAGTTCCCACTGCAGATCGTAAAACAGATGGGGGAGCTGGGCTGCTTCGGACCTACCATACCCATCGAATACGGGGGTGGCGGGCTGGATAATCTCAGTTATGGACTCATGATGCAGGAACTTGAGCGTGGAGACAGTGGGGTGAGATCCACCGCATCCGTGCAGGGTTCCCTGGTGATGTATCCGATCAATGCATTCGGCAGTGAGGCCCAAAAACAAAAATACCTTCCCAGACTTGCCAGTGGGGAATGGCTGGGTTGCTTCGGGCTGACGGAACCTGACCATGGCAGTAATCCTTCGGGGATGACGACCAGTATCAGGGATATGGGGGATCATGTATTGCTCAATGGCGCAAAGATGTGGATCAGCAATGCCCCTTTTGCACAAATTGCCGTCGTATGGGCAAAGGATGAAGAGGGTGTGGTTCGTGGAGTGATCGTCGAGAGGGGGATGGAAGGATTCACCACACCGACCACCCATGGCAAATGGAGCCTGCGGGCATCCGCTACCGGAGAGCTGGTTTTTGATAATGTTAAAGTGCCAAAGGAAAATATCCTTCCGAATGTCAAGGGCATGAAAGGCCCGTTGAGCTGCCTGAATAAGGCCCGCTTCGGGATCGCATGGGGCACGATCGGTGCTGCAATGGACTGCTACGATACGGCACTCAGATATTCCCTTCAACGCATACAGTTCGATCGACCCATTGGCGGGTTCCAGCTCCAGCAGAAGAAACTGGCCGAGATGCTCACTGAGATCACCAAGGCACAGCTGTTGAATTGGAGACTGGCTGTGTTGATGGACCAGCACAAGGTCACGGCCGCACAGATCAGCATGGCTAAACGCAATGGTTGCCAGGTCGCCACACAGGTTGCCAGGGATGCCCGACAAATGCTCGGGGGGATGGGTATCACCGGAGAATACCCGGTGATGAGGCATATGATGAACCTTGAAAGCGTCATCACCTACGAAGGGACCCATGATGTCCACCTATTGATCACCGGCATGGATATTACCGGACTGAACGCATTTAAATAAATTATTATTTTCTTAACTTTGCGCCCGATGTTTCTGTTCCTGGTCGGTTTCATGGGTTCGGGGAAAAGCTATTGGGGACAAAAACTGGCTCAGAAAACAGGTGTGCCTTTCATCGATCTTGACGACGAGATCGTCAGGGTTGAAAATCGTGACATATCCAGGATCTTCCGTGAGTCCGGAGAAGCATATTTCAGGACTTTGGAAAGAAAGGTGCTCGAATCATTACCCATATTGTCGGGTGGGCCGGTTTTTGAAACGGAAAGCCCTCCGGGACCATGGCAGGCGGTCGTATCGACCGGTGGGGGCACCCCCTGCTATTTGGGGAATATGGACTGGATGAACCGGAATGGTATCACTGTTTGGCTGGACGCACCCGTATCACGACTGGCAGAACGACTCGCCGGTGAAACCGGATCAAGGCCATTGTTAGAAGGCAGGAGCGGTCTTGCGCTCACTCAGCTGATCGAAGAAAAACTCACCCAACGTAAGCCTTTTTATGGCATGTCGAAGATTACCGTCAAAGACACGGATATCTGCATTGATCAATTCTTGAAAATATTGGGTTATGCATAAGAACAGGACATATATAAAGCTTGCAGGTATATTGGGTGCGCTTGCTGTGATGTTGGGTGCTTTCGGCTCACATGTGTTGAAAGAATATTTGGCTCCGGAGCAGATGTCTGCTTTCAATACGGCAGTATCCTATCAGTTCTACCATGTCCTGGCACTCATGGGTGTCGGAGTACTTTACAAACGCTATCATACCAAACTTCTCGCCAGAGCTGGGGAGATGTTCCTTGCCGGCATGTTGCTTTTCTGTGGTTCTTTGTACCTGTCCGTGGGGCTGACGGTCACGGGCATGGGAAGCCTGGGTGTGCTTGGCCTCATTACCCCCGTTGGGGGTGTAGTCCTCGTTGTTGGTTGGATCTGTTTATTCATTGGGGTGCCGAACCATGTTTCAAAGTCTGAAAGCGAAAGGGAATAAGCAGCGTAGGCGATAACTTAATATCTTTGTCGCCAACCTAACCAGCATTCCTACGCATGGCCAGTAGCCAGAGATCCTCCAAGAAAAAAACGTCCCCGGAAAAACTCCAGAAAGAAAATTTCCAGGAAGTCAACCTGGGTAAAATTGTCAGGGATGAACGATCCCATAAGATATTGGGCGCCTTCATGCTCCTGATGGCTTTCTTCATCTTCGTAGCGTTGACATCCTATCTTTTTACCTGGCAGCAGGATCAGGACGAGGTTCGCTACCGGGGCTGGACCATCCTGATGCCCAATAAACTGAAGATCACCAACACGCTGGGATCCTTCGGTGCGTTCATTTCCCACAACCTTGTATGGGATGGTTTCGGGGTGGCATCCTTTCTTTTCTGCAATCTATTCTTCGTGATCGGAGTCAATCTACTCTTTGGCAGGAAGGTTTTTTCATTGCTGAAGCATGTCATCTATCTGATCATCGGGCTCATCCTTTTCAGCATCAGCTTTTCATTCGTCATGCGCGGATCGGATTTCCAGTGGGGAGGCGAATTGGGCAATGTCATGAACGAATGGCTGAATGCATTCATCGGATATTTTGGCACTGCGATGTTGCTGATCGTATCGCTGGTATCCTACCTCATCTGGCGTTTCAACCCGGTCATAAATACGCCGAAACTTCCTGCTTTTCATAAGAAAGTCAAACCAGCAGAGGCCGATCTTCCGCCGGATCCGGAAGAAGATTTAACAGACGATGAAGAGGATGCCACGTCGGTGACCCTGAAAAAAAAACCCGGTAATGGTTTGAAGGCAGCCAACAGAAAAGCCACCCTGTTGCCCTTTCACGATGAAGAAGACGATATGGATCCCGGCTTCACACTTATCGAAAAACCATTGCTGCCAACTCCGGATGGAACGCCCCTGTCGCCCTCAACGGAAAGTCGGGCCGGCCATACGCCACCGCCTCCCTTGCGTCCTGATATCAGGCAGGTGGAAGAGGTTTCAGGAGGGCTCGCATTGGAGATCAAACCCACGGTACCGGAAGTGATCACAGAAGAGGAGCCCTTGCCGGTGTCCGCGATCGTGAATCTACCACCCTACGACCCCGTTCTTGACCTTCGGGACTATAAATACCCTTCCCTTGACCTGCTCGAAATGTACCCCGGCGAAAAGATCGTCATGGATCCTACAGAGCTGGAAGCCAATAAAAACCAGATCCTGAAGACGCTGGAGAATTACGATATCGCGATACAAAAGATATTCGCCACGGTCGGCCCCACAGTGACGCTTTACGAGATCGTGCCGGCAGCGGGCGTTCGTATTTCACGCATCAAAAACCTGGAGGACGACATCGCCCTCAGCCTTTCTGCACTCGGTATCCGGATCATCGCTCCGATCCCCGGGAAAGGCACCATCGGCATCGAAGTGCCGAATGTGAAGAAGAGCATGGTCGGAATGCGAGGACTCCTGTCATCTGAAAAGTTCCAGAACAATACATTCGCACTCCCGATAGCCCTCGGTAAAAAAATCGATAACGAACATTTTATCGTTGACCTGGCCACCATGCCACATCTGCTGATGGCAGGTGCGACCGGACAGGGTAAATCTGTTGGCATCAACGCCCTCATCGTTTCCCTGCTCTATAAAAAGCATCCCTCACAGCTGAAGTTCGTGCTGGTAGATCCAAAGAAGGTGGAGTTGAGTCTTTATAAAACCATCGAGAAGCATTTCCTTGCCAAGCTTCCGGGCGAGGAAGACGCGATCATCACCGACACCAAAAAAGTCATCAATACCCTCAACGCGCTTTGCATCGAGATGGATACGCGGTATGATCTGCTCAAGGAAGCCAGCTGCCGGAACATCCGCGAATACAACGAGAAGTTCGTTGCCAGAAAGCTGAATCCTGAAAAAGGACATCAGTTCCTACCCTTCATCGTGTTGGTGATCGACGAGTTCGCCGACCTGATCATGACGGCCGGCAAAGAGATCGAAATGCCGATCGCTCGCCTCGCACAGCTGGCAAGGGCCGTGGGCATACACCTGATCATCGCCACACAGCGCCCTTCCGTGAACATCATCACCGGAACCATCAAAGCGAATTTCCCGGCACGGGTGGCGTTCAAAGTGTCTTCTAAAATTGATAGCCGCACGATCCTCGATACCGGCGGTGCCGAACAGCTCATCGGCCGTGGCGATATGTTGGTATCTTACAACGGAGAGGTCACACGCCTACAGTGCGTCTTCGTTGATACTCCGGAAGTGGAACGCGTGGTGGAATCCATCGGGAAGCAAAGGGGTTACCCGCAGGCATTCCTGCTGCCGGAATACATTGATGAAAAGGATCTTGAAAGTCGTGATTTTGATCTGCTCAACAGGGACCCCCTCTTTGAAGATGCCGCCCGACTCATCGTGCAGACACAGATGGGCTCGACATCCCTGATCCAGCGGCGCATGAAGCTGGGCTATAACCGTGCCGGCAGGCTGATGGATCAACTCGAGGCTGCAGGCATCGTGGGACCGAGCCAGGGCAGCAAGGTCAGGGAAGTCCTGTACAAAACAGAGACGGAGCTGGAAGATTATCTTCAGTCCCTGATCTGAACGATTCGTTAAAACCAGAAGGCCTGAAAACCTTTTTGCCCCGATACGAGTCTTTCAATTACAATAACTTTGCGATCATTAACCCAAACAGGCGACATGAAACAACTCATCTCCACATTCCTCCTGATCACATCCATCCTGCCCGTGACATTTGCTCAATCCACGAAAGGGCCAGCCAAGAACGATCCGGAAGCCAAGCAGGTCTTGGACGCTGTCAGCACCAAGTTCAAGACCTATAAATCCGTGAAGGCCAATTTCAGCCTGAAAGTCGAGAATGCCGCAGGGAAGACCCAAGGTACCAAGACAGGCGTGGTACAAATGAAAGGGGTGAAATACCGCGTGGCACTGGATGGACAGGATATCATCTGTGATGGTAAGACGATCTGGACCTACGACAAAAGCGCAAATGAAGTGCAGGTGTCGACATTGGACAATAGTTCCGGTAACATCACCCCACAGAAACTCTTCACCAATTTTTACGACAAGGATTTTCTCTATATCATGAACGATGAGGTAAAAGCCGGTAGCAAGACATTGCAGGTGGTGGAGCTCACACCCATTGATAAGTCGAAGCCTTTCTTCAAGGTTGTGGTCGAGGTTGATAAAAGCGCCAAGAGCATCCAGTCAACAAAGGTTTTTGAGAAGAACGGCAACCGTTACACCTATGCGATCAGTTCCATGACGACCAACAGCGATATCCCGGATGCGAATTTCTCCTTCGATGCGAAGAAATTCCCAGGTGTGGAAGTGATCGATCTGCGATGATCATGTCAGCGGGAAAGCTGATCAAAAATGGACAGGCCTCGCAGTGTGGTCTGTCCATTTTTGATGTCACGATTTCCGGAGAGTTGGTCAATCATCCCCCCCACCTGTAAGTGGTGACATCCAAACCCGCCAGGTCAAGGATCCTGTCCACCACCGTCAGGGCTGCCTCTTCGATCGTGGCAGGGCGACTGTAGAATGAAGGTGTGGCAGGGCATATGATCCCACCCGCGAGGGTTACAGTCTCCATGTTCCGGATATGGAGAAGGTTATAAGGCGTTTCGCGGATCACGCAGATGAGTTTCCTCCTTTCTTTCAGTACGACATCCGCGGCCCTTGTGATCAGATCGTTTGAGATTCCCCCCGCGATGCGGCCCAGGGTTCCCATGGAGCAGGGCACCACGATCATGGTGTCATATCTGCCGGATCCTGACGCAAAGGGCGCAGAGAAATCATGCTTTCCGAAAAAACGGAATGGATACTGGTCAAAAGACCGGTCCCCGAGTTCGGTCTGCCATACATCCCGTGCATTGTCTGACATCACAACCGACACTTCATCCCACTGTGCATCCATCCTGACAAGCTTATCCAGCAAAGATTTGAAATACACGGAACCACTGGCTCCTGTGGCGGCGACAACGATCTTACGCATGATTCAGGATTTGAATGTTAGGATAACGATCATATTGGAACAAATGATCGTCTGGAAAGTTAAGGCTTCAGCCTCCCGGAAATATTTTTTTTCTGGTGAAGTATGTGCCTCAATGGATTAGGTCGATTGCTGGAACTATTCTCTGTGGTATCGCCAGAATTCGGCAATAAAAAGAGCCCTTCCATCGTTTTAATCTCGGTTTTTCATAGGATATTGGATTTAAAGCGGGCTGGATTTCTATCCGGCCTTTTTTCATTTGTACACACCCGATGTTGAAAAGTCAGTGATTCATGGTGCAACGATTCTGACATCAGCAATGTCTATATAGATGGTTTTTCATAGGATATTGGATTAAAAAATCGGGCTGGATGTTTATCCGGCCCTCTTTGTTGCAAAAAAAATCCCGCAGGTTGCGGGATCTTATTTTTTGGGAATGCCTTGTCAATGTGTTTCAGACATTTCAGGTATCTGCGAGACTTTATAGGCACCTGCATCGAGTTTTTGTTTGGTCTCTTCGAATGCCTTGAGCGTGAGCGCAATATCCTCATCCGTATGAACGGCGGTGGGGATCAGCCTGTAGATGATATGTCCCTTCGGGATGACCGGATAAACAACGATCGAACAGAATATATTGTAATTTTCCCGGAGGTCCATGACCATGGCTGTCGCTTCTTCCACACCACCTTTCATGTAAATCGGTGTTACGACAGAGTCGGTCTTACCGATATCAAAACCCTTTTCCTTCAGTCCATTTTGAAGTTTAAGAGCGTTCTCCCAAAGTTTGTCTTTGAGTTCCGGGTGGTTTCGCAGCAGTTCCAGTCTTTTGAGGTTGCCGATCACCAGCGGCATCGGGAGTGATTTCGCGAAGATCTGGCTGCGGATATTATATCGGATGTAGTCGATGATGTTTTTAGGGCCGGCAGCGAACGCACCGATGGATGCCATTGATTTGGCAAAGGTGGAGAAGTATATGTCTATTCCGTCCTGGATGCCCTGCTCTTCGCCGGCACCTGCGCCAGTTTCGCCGAGGGTGCCGAAGCCATGTGCGTCATCCACCAGCAGTCGGAACTCATATTTTGCCTTCATGGCGACGATCTCCTTCAGCTTGCCCTGGTCGCCGGCCATACCGAAGACGCCTTCTGTGA
>JBIKIB010000274.1:0-5251 GCA_044361845.1 Chitinophagaceae bacterium
GGCATCCTATGATCGAGGGTCTGTGAACCGACGATCTTGCCCGTCATATCCAGGATGCGAACAAGATACTTGCCCGGCGCCAGTACGCCAAGTGATAGCTTCACATCAACCGACCTGGATGGGTTGGGATAGAGCTTCATTCCAGCCGGAAGGGATGCATCGTCCGGGACGACTGCTCCACTTTCAATAGCCTTTGCCAGGCGATAGACGATCTCAAAACGTCCGGTGTCGATTCTCATATCGCCCGTGCGACGGAATGGATACACAATCTCATCGACCGCGTTCAGGGCCGTCTCAGATCGTAAGTGATGATCTTTGAGAAAAGCCGTGAATCCTTCCTTTTCCATCAACGCAGGTATGATCCGAAGCACATAGGCATCATCCCCCAGATTGCGCATATCGATGGGTATCGACCTGGCAGTGGTATCTTTAGGCCATTCCCGGCCTTCCATGGCCAGCCGTTTACCCAACTGTCTGATACTGATCGATCCGGCACTGATATTCGACATCGCTTCAATATCAACGTCATCACCCGGACCGTCATGATATTTACCATTGAAGAAAACCACTGCACCATCCACCAATCTTCGGCTACTCGTATCCGTTACCTCGAGGTTCAGGAAGAGTCTGGAAGGATCTCCTGTCAACAATCCATGCGGAGCGATTCCCGGCGTACCGCTTACCTTATGCGATTCCTTGATGAGCAAAGACCCTCCGGAAACAGAAGGTTGAACGAAGAATGCCGTTCCGCTCTCCAGGTATTGAGGGTTGCTGCCGGCACCCGTAGCGGCCCAGCTGCCCGGCCCGGTTCGGGTAATGGTTCGGTATCCACCTTGCTTAAAGACATTACCATCGCTGTTCGCATCCCATAGATAAATGGTATTTCCGATGATGCCGGCATTATCATTGTAAACCTTTTCCATGTCGAGCACGGCCATATAAGGATTACCCACCAGCGCATAGCCAGCGGATGCCTGTGGCGGTATCGTGATGGTCTGGGTACCCTGCTTCAGGGCGCCAGTGGCTTGCAGGGTGGTCGTGGATGCATTAACTGTTCCATTGTACTGTCGTTGTCGATCACCACGTGCGAAGAGCATATAACCCTGGTCTGCTGCGCTATAGCTGGTCGCCATATCGGGTATCTGGCTGGAGGCGAAGGATCCTCCTGATGCATTGGCCACATAACGGCGCAGGCTGCTGACCTGGTTGGAGACACCGATCCAGTCGAAACCTGCGGCATTGGCCGCGCCGGCATTGGCATAGTTATGACCTATGACCACCGTACCAAGGTTGGCAGGCTCAGCATTTCGGTTATTCAATACCGTTAAGTCGGCGCCGGATCGCCCACCCATGAAGAAATCACGAAGGGTACCGGAACCTGTCACCGGAATGCTGACCAGCCGCCAGGCACGGCCATTGCGACCGGTACCGGTGCGCATGGAGAGGTGCCTTTGTGTGATCACGTCTCCAATCACATAACCGCCGGTCGATGAACCTGCCGCCACCCGGGCCGTGCCGTCTGCATCGCTCCGCAATGTAAGATTGCCATGGGTAGTGAGTGTGCCGGCTGAAGGTGTCAGGGTACCCGTTAACGTTAGCATATTGTCACCTGATGATATCACAGCCCCGCTGGCATTATTCAACTGCAGATTCCTGATCGTTCCGTTACCGATGATGCCTTGTACACTGGTGCCTGAGAGCGATACATTGCCCGATGTCGCCTGGATGGTGCCATTGATGGTGAGCCCCTGTGAGAGACTGAGCGTCTTATCTGCAAGTTGCAGCACGGCACCCGCCTCAATATTTAGGTTCATGACACTGACTGATTGATCCAGCTCGGGATCTTTGTCACGGTTTGGAATGGTCAGGGTCTCACCGTTGGCAGGCGTCTCCGTTGGGTCCCAGTTGCCGGCATTTGACCATGAGGTGGAAACATTGCCCGTCCAGGTACGTGATATCTGTGTCGCCTCGACCGCAAACATGATCGGGTCTGTATTCGACAATCCAAAACTGGATCCTGCATCGGTAGAATAGGCAGACAAATTGGTTGGGAAGCTGCCCGGTCCAGTTGCAGTAATACTTCGTGTAAACTGCAGATCCACGGATGTGCCGGGCAGCGTGTACATCACCACCCAGTATTGCGTATTGGGTTCCAGCTTCACCGCGGTTTCCGGAGTAACTTCAAAAATGTTCCCCGAGACGAGGACCGGGTTACTGAAAGATGTGAGCAGCGAAGAGACATTGACATTTCCGTCCACCGAACTGCCATAAAGGCGAATCCGGAGATTTGGGGCTTCTGATGGATCATCCAAGGCCAATTTCACTTTTGACAGCTGATAACGCTTAGCATCCGTGAAGAAGCTCTGTCCGTTGTGATCCCAGTCTGTTGTCCGCCAGTAATATTCTACTGTCGCGGAAAGATTACTGGCCAATACCCCGTCATACGCTTCCGCAAGCCCAAATTCCCCGAAATCTGTCAGGCCGCTGACGGTGATTTTCCCGGCTGTACCATCGGTTTGTCGTTGAAGGATGACCGCACCGAGGGATGTGACATCCACCCAGGGAGAGGATGCATTGGCACGCTTCATCACTTTGAAGCCATTCCATTCGGAGGTGGTGAATGTGCCAAGGCCTGAAAAATCAAGTACTGCGGTATAGTTGCCGGGGGATGCATTGACCGAACTGACGGAAAAATACATGGCTTTCATCGTACGGATAGCCGCATTGACCTGGATATTCGACGTCGGAGCGAGATTGTTTCTTACCACGCTGATCGTGGTGCCGGAATTTCCGGCCGGGAAACTGACTGAAATACCTGAACCCGGAAAACTCACCGATGAAGAGCCTGCTGAAGCCGTGATCGTGCCTGAAGCTGAAGTGTGGGCAATCGAAGTGCCGGTAAGCGGACTGCTTGTCAGATAGTTTGCCGTGGCGCCTGAGCCGTTGAAAGCATAGATCGCGTAGTGGTAAGTGACGTCTGCAGAGACGCCCGCATCTGTGAACGACAAAGCGGAGCCGACATACACGATCTCTCCGCCCGACTGGCTCCCTGTCGAATATGTGGTTCCGTCAACGGGTATGAAAGTGGGTGCCGTCACTGCTTTTCGTACCACCAGATAGCCAGTGGCACTGGCGGAGGCCGTGAAACTACCCGAAAAAGTGTAAGGTCCGGTGCCGGTGACACTGAAATACAGACGGGTCGGTTGTGCCGTTGGTTCAGCGGCAGACTGACCACGCATCAGCGAGGTGATTCGACTGCCACCCGATGGAGGACGAACATGTATACTTGTGAAGAAAAGACCATGATCCGCATGCACGGATCCACACCAAAAAAAGATACACAAAAAACAGCATGAGATGTTTTTTATGATGGAGATTAGCATGTATTCGACACGGATCACATTCATGAAAATTAGCTATTCATTTAGCGTGCAAGATCAATCAATTTGCATCCAATTTTTGTAGTCATGTATCTACAAAAATCATTCTTCGACACACGTAAAAAAAAGTTCATCCAAAGGCCAATTGCAGACGAATGATGCTGCACAGTTTCATACTTTTACTTTCAGATGCAGAAATAACTACAAATATTTTCTTATAACAAATGTTGATGGAAGTGAACAGAACAGGATCCTATCCGAGGCATTATTGGACAGGCTTCATACTGCTACTGTTGGCATATACCGCTTTACAGTTCGTATACTATCTGCCGGCAGGATTGCTTCCGAAAATGATCAGGCGTTCCGGACTTTCGCCGCTTTGGTTTTTGCTGGTGATCGTGTATGTGGCGGGCTCCGTGATCCTGCGTCAGACAAGGGTGGCCTGGCTGAATGCCATCTGGCATTTGGTGCACATCACGCTGATCACATTCTCATTGGCGGTGTTGGGGTATGCTCGGCTGGCAGGATCAGTGCCGATCGGTGTCAGTGCTGCCGTGAGGCCTATAATGGAATTCCTCATCTCTCCGATCTTATATCTGGCTATGGGACTTTTATACAAGTCGCTGCAGATGAAGGATAACAGTTGACAATTTACCATGATCATCAATTAAACCCCGGCAGCTTACCTCGCCGGGCGGATATGTGAATGATTATGCCGCGGCCGGCATCGACGGATGGCTGGGAACAGGGAGCCGCATACCACGCACATATTGCATCCATACCAGGAAAACGGTGGCATATCCCGCCATATTGAAAAGATACTTGTGGGCAAATTCGAACCAGGCGGGATGATCTGATTTGATCACCACCAGCAGACTGATGCGTATGACATTGATCAGAAAAATACCGATGACGGCTGCGAGGATATAGCCTGTCTTCCGACGCCAGTGTCCCTCGAAGCACAATATGAACCCTACAGCCAATACCATCAATTCCATGCCATTGCATGGGGCATAGATGCCAATGTCTGCCCGCTTGCCTTCACGATACACCTGGGCACAAGTAGCGCCAGCCGAACTCCCGCCGCGGTTTGGCAGAATAATATGCCTGACCTCATAACGATCTGCGCCATAAACGGTATTGAGGGTGGCCGCCGTTGCATTTCCCAACTGACGCACCAGCCAGCCGTCGGGCTCGCCGATCGGAAGCAGGATCAGCATGTAGAGCACCTTCCAGCCTGTGAAAAGTGCGACGGCCTTTAACAGAAAGGCGGAAGCCCCTTCTGGCAGGGACTTCCACATTTCTTTGATCATTTTTCCGGGTGCCATACTCATTTGTATTGAACGGCGGCCTTCAAGGCCTTTCTGCGTTCGATGGCTTTTTTTGCCCCGTATCCTGCGCCTGCCGCCAGCAGGATCGACAAACCTCCATCGAACGGAACCTCCGCATCGGGGTCAGAAGGAAGACCGCCACCACCACCAACAGGCGGAGGACCGGGATCGGGATCTGCCGACACATTCGTCGACAACGACAATGCCAACAAGGCCAGTAACATTGGTTTGAACATGTACGTTTTCATAACTATGGTTTAATTGATTGATGAAAGATCAGCTGCATGGCCGTCGACAACATCTTTGCTGTTGTTGCCGACGGCCACTGGCTGTTTTTTATTGAATGACGAGTTTCGTGATACTCACTGCTTCCTGACCTTTCAGACAATGGAGCTGGTAGGTGCCCTTGGGCAGAGATGCTTCCAGATCCAGCTTGTATTGACCGGTACCGGACTCATGTTTGATGCGCTTGTTCATCACCATCCGACCATCGATGCTGTATAACTGAAGGGTGTACACATCCGAAGGCAGTTGCGATAA
>JBIKIB010000275.1:0-5247 GCA_044361845.1 Chitinophagaceae bacterium
ATGCCCTCATTGAGGTAGACAAATTGTCGAATACCTCTCGGCCCATGTCCTTCTTGTCATAGGAGCGACTATTACGCTTGTCGATGTTAAGCTTGTTCCCAATTTCGACGGCGTCAAGGGTAGCACCGAGATAGGTGAAGGTCCATTGGGCCGTTTCCTGCAGGGTCGCTATTTTCTTGCTCACATCCTCGAAGGTATATGATCTCGAAGCGTTCTCATGTCCGTCGGTGATGATAACCATGACGACGGTTACGGAGTGATACATCTCTGACTCGGCCCTACCCTTTTCAAGTTTCTGGATGGTCATACCGATGGCATCCAAGAGGGCGGTTCTGCCGCCGGGCTTGTAGCGCTTATGGTCGAGTAACGGGCATTTCTCCGGCGCCATTTCGGAATAGAGACATTGGACCTCATCGTCAAACAACGTGAGGCCGACGCTGATAACTTGCTCGGGGAATTCCCGGGTGAGCATGCGGATCCTGTCGATCTGGGCGTTGAACCCATCAATAGTAGCATCGATGCTATCCATCATCGAACCGCTCTTGTCAACGATCAGATGGTAGAGGGTCTTCTGTGTCTTCATGGGCTTGCGTGTTTTTTTCTTGATGGATGATGTTCAGTCGATGGCCTGGTGGTTAAGTCTTTGGCTCAGCGGGCCTTATTTGTATGTCAGTTGGAAAGAATACTTCTTCAATGTTGACTGTGCCCGCCGGGTTCATGGAGTGAACGATGATCTCCGGGAGTGTAAGTCCTCTTGAGCAGTAAAAATCCTTCATCCATTGAGCGCAGTCGAAGCCTGTCTTTTCCCGGTCCTCCCTTTTGTAGAACTTTTTCAGCTTTGCAGGGTCTTCCATCAATGCATGATTGTAATGTTCGATGCTCAGATCGTGGTCGAACGAGACCATTCTTATTTCACTGTGATGTTTGATGACGGCTTCTTCGAATTCAAGAAAGTCCCTCACCACTTTCCATTCCTGTGCATATACTGTATGTCCCTGACCGATCCGTAGATGCATGTAGGAAAGGCAATGTGAAGGCTCGCGGATGTCATCGAGGAAAAGTCTCATGTGTGGATGATTAATTTGGTATTAAAAAGAATTCAAATTTCCCGATAGCCTAACCGAAGTTATTCGTTCGATATTTTTTAAATATAAAAGACTTTTAAAGCACCGGTTTAATATTAGAATGGGTTGATCAAATCGTCTGACTCATAAACCCACCATGTATATATTCAGGAAAGCATATCCTATTTGTAGATTTATAAATGACAATTGGTTCGATCAAATAAATACTTATCCATACATGATATCGAGATGCAAAAATGATATGTATTTTTCAAATTTCTGTTCCATTACAACCTTGTAAAGCAAAACTACTTTTGAGTGATGGAAATATGCTTGCACAAGAAATGTAGACTGGAAAAATGATTAACATAGTAAATCTCATATGTTGGACATGCAAATCATGTCAAATATGACATCACGGCTAGAGACAGATCACAATCTATGAGGCATATGAACATGAGGGAAACAAGACTTTCAGCATCGAATGAAAATATCAGAAGAGTCCAAACAGCCTTAATTTAACAACTTGAAAGCCAATACAATGTCCAGAAAAAAAAGGTATACACTTTACAATTAGCAGCATCTTTGTTTGGATTATGACAAGAAAGGGCTGAATGATTAAAGAATTAGGGGGGGCGATACACCACTGCGCTGTCAGAAACATAAGGATACTGCAGGAGATATTGCAGGGCGGAAACTGTCCTGTCAACACCCTGTTCCATCCCTTGCTGAACACCCTGCTCCCTACCCTCTTCCACACCAAGTTGCCGACCCTCTTCCCGATACTGCCGCACGAACATTTCATGCGTCATCATGTTATCGATCTTCTTGTCCATGATCCACAGATCCCGCTCACTATAAAGCGTCAGGTCTCAGGCATTCACCGCTTCCATCATTTCATTCAGCCGCTGCCTTTGTTCTGGTGTGTAGATGTCCATGACTTTTTCAGGTTGCGAGAAAAACAACATCCATCCATCCCGGATGTTATCCTCATAAAATACCGAATTCCAGCCATTTTCGGATCTCCACGAACGTGAACAGCAGCTCTCCCAACGAATGAAAGGGCGTCGTATCCGTCCTCGGTTCAAAGTGATGCATCCACGACGAATACCCTGGATAGAGGCTATCGTCCCGCAGACAAAGCGTGTACACAGGCTGGATTTCTGAGAGGTCACTGCCCGGCCTCGCCTGTCGACCATAGATCCTGCAGGCATTCATCACCACCCGACGATTGAACAACGGCGTCTTCTGCATCTGCATCTCCATGATGGAATGCCTCCCCTCGCGGCAGTGTACATCCACGATCGACATCAGGTAGCCGTCGGATTCCGTTTGAAGTTCCTTCGGCATGTATTCCACCTCCACGATCGGATCCTGCAGCGGCAGGAATGCATTCAGATGATGCAGCAGCGAGCGGAGATGGTGATGGAAGATCTGCTTGAAGATGCGGTCGTTGCGGGGATTTGTCATCCCGGCCTTTTGGGCAAAGATCTGGACATTAGGATGTACAGCCATCACAGATCAAGAGATCGACGAGCTTTACTACGCAGTAAAGATCGGGTCACCCATTGAGATCATACCCTGACAAGGTGGCCCGATTCATACAATATAAACAGACGGTTTTTCCTACACGGAAGACCAGCGCAGCTTGCGTGGGCATGGTGTTCAATGAAATTGATGGAGTCAGCTGTTTAAAATGCCTCGATCCCATGATGAGGGAGGTATCTTTTCAATCTGATGCCGTCAATCTATCATTTTATCATAAATATTTTTACAATTTCCTTGACCGAAGCACTAAAAAAAATAAGGTGAAGGCCCTATCTGCCCCATCTCGGATATACTTTTCGGCATATACCCTTTGAAAAGAAAAACGGCCTTTTCAAAATTCCGTAAATTTGGCATAGAACCCCCTGAATGCAACATCTCATTCCCTATATCTGCCTTCTAGGGCTTTTCCTGCCTGTAGTGATACTCGTCTACAACAAAGGCTTTAAACGCGTTAACCGATATTTATCAGGTTTCCTATTTTTTGCCTCGCTTTATCTCCTTGAATCCTTCACTTTCTTCTTTTCCGATTCCCGCACGATTGTCGCACTGTTCACGAATACACATGCATTTTTCTACCTGATCGGACCGCTCGCTTTTTTTTATATGCGGGGTACCCTGCGGGACAATGCAAGAATCACCAAAATGGACCTGATCCACGTTATCCCTTTCCTTGTTTTCCTGATCGGATTTATACCATATATGGTGACGCCTTGGGACTATAAGTTAAGGGTGGCAGAAAATATCATGAGCGACAATTGGGATATGAGCATCTTCCAGCTTAATAAAATCATACCCCATAAGACAGATCAACTGCTGAACGTACTGCACATCTACTTTTATACGATCTCACTGTGGTATCTGGCCTGGAAATACATGGGAAAACGCGTCAATAATGCAAAAACGGTCATACAGAACAAACTCATTCGAAACTGGCTACTCATATTCACCTCATTCATGAGCATTATCACGCTCAACTTCACGTATGCCATGGCCCATATGTGGCTGTTTGACAACAAAAGTATTTTCCTGGAGAAAGCAAGTACAGCCTTGCTGATCGCATCCATCATTTATGTGGCGATGAATATGGTCATCATGTTCTTTCCGCATATCCTGTATGGACTGCCGATAGAGGTAAGGCAGGAGGACAAGAATGCTTCTTCACTCCTCAATCAAGCGGACAACGAACGCGTCATGGGGACAACCGAATCGGAAATTTCAATACCTGCCGAAAGGAGCGAAAATCTTTCACCCAGATTGTTCTCCGACGAATATGTAGAAAAGATCCATGCCCAGCTGAGTAAGATCATCGAGGAACGAACATACCTGAAGACCGATTTCAGGTTGAATTCCATCACTGAAGACACTGGGCTTCCGGCTCATCATCTCACATACTTCTTCAATAATATCCTGAAAGTCTCTTTCAGTGAATGGAGGAACAACTTACGCATAGATCACGCCAAAGCACTCATAGAATCCGGGATGGGCACCTCGATCACCCTCAACGGCATTGCTGAAATGTGCGGCTTCACAACGCAAAGTACATTCATCAGGGCTTTCAGACAGAAAACCGGTAAAACGCCTGGTGAATTCATCAAGGACAAAGCATGAGGGGATTTGAAGCCGTTCTCATCGCACACTAAAGATATCTTGTAAACGCCAGGATATCCCAAACCCGGAATATCCTTTAAAGCAGATCATACTATGATCTGCAAGATCAGTATGATACTGCTGAACCGATGGTGATCTTAAACGGGATCTTATTTCCAACTTCACCGTATACCCAAGACAATCAGTTCCCGTTCAAAAAAAATGATGGGGGATACTGTGAAAACTCTGTTCACAGTATCTCCCATCATCTGTTTGTGTTGTCATCGGCCATGATGCCGGTAAGATCTTCCTGTTACCTTACCGCGCTACCTGCAGGCGGTAGATCTGGCTGCTTCCCTGGATGACCAGTTCCAGCACATAGGTGCCATTGGCGATGCGCGGCGGCAGCACTGCCCTGATCCTGCCAGCACTCATTTCCGGACGAACCTGTCGGTACACTTCCCTGCCGCGCATATCACTGATTTTCAGGATGACGTCCTTGCTGTCACCGAGTGAGGTCTGTATGAAGAAGCTTCCGCCTGATATGGGATTGGGATAGATCACGACCGGATCATTGCCGTCTCCTCCAGGGATAGGACTTGTCGATATCCTTGCGGCTGCAGAGCCCACTCGCGGCGTCACGCTGACTGGTGCCGATTCTGTACCGGGGCCTGCGGCATTCACCGCACGCAGCTTGATGCTGTAGTTTGTACCGTTCGTCAGGCCTGTCAGGCTCAGCGGACTCGTCGTGGCTATCGGACTGCGGGCTTTCCAGGTAGTGCCGTTGTTGGTTGAAAACTCATAGTTCGTGATCGCAGTACCGCCCGTGCTTGCAGGTGCCACGAAATGGATGGTGGCTGTCGTGTTACCCGCCATGGGCACCAGGTTTGTCGGTGCACCGGCAATAGTCCGTGGAATCACGCTGACCGCTGCCGACTCCGTACCGCCACCCACTGCATTCACTGCGCGCAGCTTGATGCTGTAGGACGTACCATTCACCAGGCCTGTCAGGCTCAGCGGACTTGTTGTGGCCGCTGGACTGCGGGCC
>JBIKIB010000276.1:0-5237 GCA_044361845.1 Chitinophagaceae bacterium
GGCTACAAACTGAAGCAGTAAGAACCGATGGAGGGAAAGGGTGGCGTGGACTTCGCCTTAGAAAGGATATCCTTGGCACTGATGATGGTCTTGCGAAATATCCGTATATCCGCGAATCCAGACGCATCAAAGCCCTGTTCACCGTTCTTGAAGAACATTGCGGTATGGAACAATCCGGCCGTAAGGCTGCTTATTTCAATGATAGTGTAGGAACCGGATACTACCATATTGATCTGCACCCCAGTAACCGTGGCAACAATTACATCGACTTCCCTTCATTACCTTTTCAGATCCCTCTGGGATGCCTGATTCCTGTAAGGATGGAGAATCTTCTGCCGGCAAACAAAAATATTGGCACTACGCACATAACCAATGGGTGCTACAGGCTGCATCCCGTCGAATGGAGCATTGGAGAGGCTGTCGGTTGCCTGGTCGCATTCGCAAAAGAGAAAAATACGATTCCGAAAGAAGTCAGGGAAAATACACAATGGCTTGCTGCTTTCAGGCATTTCATTCGGGAACAGGGATTGGAGACGGATTGGCCCGTGCAGTAATTCAAATAAATATAACCTTCGGAACTAAGATGACAACATCCAACCAATATCAATGAAAAAACAAGCCTGAAAATTCAGGCATCCACGCTTGACTCATATTTCATTTTACATCAACCAGGGATTCAATGTAAAGATTGTAACTTCAATGCTTTCACGACTTACGACACCAAACAGTCCCTAATGCATACAAGGGATATAAAAAAGATAGCTTTACTCTGCAATCCGCTCGCCGGAGCGGGAAGGGCTGTGGGCCTGACAGATCAAATAGCATTAGCGCTGCAGAAAAAGAAAGTCGACTACCAGACATTTTCGAATTTTTGGCCATCCACTTTTGAAACGTTCACGGATATATGGATCATTGGTGGGGATGGTACTTTGAATTATTTCATCAACCATTATCCCGACACGCAACTCACACTCGGGATATTTGGTGGAGGTACCGGAAACGATTTTCATTGGTTGCTATACGGGACAAAAACATTCAATGATCAGATCGAGACCATGTTGCATGCAGAACCACGCGCAATCGATGTCGGAATATGTAATGGAGCTTATTTCATCAACGAACTCGGCATAGGTTTCGAAGGAGCCGTCGCTAAAGCACTTACAGGAAAAAAGAAACGTCCCGGAAAGGCATCTTTCATGCTCACTGTGCTGAAAAAAATCTTCAGCTATCGGTCCAAAATCTATTGGGTTGGAACTGATACCATACATTTTGCAGGTAAAAAACTGTTGGTAGACATCAGCAACGGCAAAAGAGCCGGAGGTGGATTTCATATCGCGCCGAACGCAATGGCTGATGACGGGTTGCTGGATATCGTTACAGCAGAAGCCATGGGTCCACTGAAACGCCTCTATTACCTGCCGGTCATAGAAAAAGGAAAACACATGGATCTTCATTGTATCATGCATTTCCAGGCATCCAGACTCGTGATCGAAAGCGAAGGCACCATCGAATACCATACTGATGGAGAGTACCACGAAGCTGGAAAATTAGAAATCGGCATAAAAAAAGCGTCACTTCAATTCCGTTACTGACACTTTCTGGTCCGATTGAAAATCCAAAGAATTTTATTTCTGTTCAGGACCTACTTTTGCTGCAAAAAAAATCAGCGTTGCAGCATCCATCCATTGATATTAATGCACTTCACCATCCAGTCAAAAAAACCCTTATTGCAGTAGGTGTTTTCTTTTTCATACAGGGCGTCTGTTTCGGAAGTTGGGCAAGCAGGATTCCGGATCTGAAAGAAAAACTTCTCTTAAGCGAAGCCGGGCTTGGGACGATTCTATTTATGTTGCCCATGGGGCAGATGACCATGATGCCTTTCAGTGGCAGAATCGTAACCCGCTTTGGTAGCCGAAACGTGCTCCGCATCGCACTCCTTGTTTATTCCCTCATCCTTTTCCTCATCGGACATGTATCAGCACCCTGGCAGCTGGCTGTATGCCTTTACCTTTTCGGCCTTAGCGGCAACCTTTGCAATATATCTGTCAATACACAAGGTGTAAATGCAGAATCCATCAATGGACGACCCGTATTTACCACTTTCCACGGACTCTGGAGCCTGGGTGGTTTTACCGGAGCACTGATCGGTCTGCTAATGATACGCACCAACGTGACACTACCTTACCATTTTCTGAGCATCACAATATTTGTTTGGATCCATGCAGTCATTTTCCAGCAATTCCTCATTCCCAAAAAGGCAGTCAGCAGCATCATACCAAAATACCAGCTCCGGCTACCACAAGGTCAGTTACTACTGCTGGGAATTATCACATTCTGCTGCATGAGTGTGGAAGGATGCATGTTCGATTGGACGGGTATCTATTTCAGGGATGTCGTAAGGATTGATGCATACTTCGTTACAGCTGGATACGCCGCTTTTATGATCACCATGACAACAGGCAGATTCTTTGGCGACCGGATGGCAAGATGGTTCGGAAGAAAAAAATGGGTCATGGTAAGCGGGTGGATGATCTTTTCCGGAATTTTCATCACAGTAATTTTTCCGTATCCGATTCCCGCCGTCATCGGCTGTATGCTTACCGGGATTGGCGTGAGCAGCATCGTCCCGCTCATGTACAGCACCGCAGGAAAAGACCCAAAAATCGCTAGCAGCATCGCCATCGCGAGTGTGGCAGGCATCGGCTATTTTGGATTTCTTCTTGGACCACCTGTGATAGGGTACATTGCACAAGGGATAGGACTGAAATACTCATTTTTACTCATGTCCTTGGGTGGTATTGCAATTTTCTACCTCTCAAAAAAAGTAGAACAACTGCGATAACTCAGGTGAATGGCTGTGAAAACAGACAGGCTGCCCGTCATCCCATTACGGATGTCAAACAGCCTGTCACAGAAATTTTGATCCAACGATAAAAAGAGAAACTCTTCCGCGCATCAGATCTTATAATACTGCTCCCATCCTTTTCGCGGTTCCGCACCCTTCAACAGCTGATTGGCCAGATCGTTATTGGTGATCTGCTTCTTCTTTCGGTCGAACTTGATGGTGGTATTCAGCATCTGTGATAATACACCAAGGCAGAATACCTGACTCAAAGGACCGGCCACTTCGAAAGATGAACGGGTCTTCTCCTGACCCATGCATGCTTTCAGGAAGTTCGCATGGTGATTTGATGGTGAAACCGGCACCACAGGGAGCCTCGAAGCAATATCTTTTTCCTTGTCTGCGGGAACAATCGAAAGCGTCTTGCCATGTGAGCCACCTGCAAACGTAAGGTCACTTCCATAAATGATCTTACCCGGCCGTAATGTCTCTTTCTTAGCAGCAACACCCCCGGGTGGTGGGATGGTACCATCAGCCGACTGCATGACATAACCCGCCGGCAACGGCGGCAGATTGTTGACGCCATCGTACCATGTGATATCGCAGGCAGGCATCTTGCCACGTTCAGGAAAACGGAACAATATCGTCGAAGCCTGGGGATAGAAGAACTTGTTATGCCCGTCAGCCCTGAGCATACTGACCTCTGTTGGAAGTCCAAGATCAAGGAATTCATGCGCAGTATCAATCAGGTGTGCTCCCCAGTCACCCAAAGCACCCATTCCGAAATCGAACCAACATCTCCATTGCCCATTTATGAAATCCTTGTTGTATGCATGTTCCTTCACAACACCATGCCAGACATCCCAATCAAGTGTGGCAGGAATTTCTTGTTTGGACGGAAAAGAAGTCAGATTGGTATCCCATCCATGCCAGCGGCGACCACCATTCATATGGGCTGTGATAGACTTGACATCTTTGATGATTCCGGCTTCTGTCCATGCCTTGAATTGGAAATAGTTTGCTTCAGAATGGCCCTGGTTACCCATCTGCGTGACTACCTTGCTGTGTTTCCGGGCAGCCTTCATCATAAGTTCTACCTCATTGAAGGTTCGCGCCATGGGTTTCTCAACATACACATGCTTGTTCAACCCTAAAGACATCATCGTGATCGGAAAATGCGAATGGTCAGGCGTTCCGATCAATACAGCATCGATCTGATTCGACATCTTGTCGAACATCTTACGAAAATCCTGAAAACGAGGAACATCCGGAAATTCTTTCAGGATGGCATGAGTGTGCGGCGCATTCATATCCGTATCACAGAGTGCAACGATGTTCGCCAAACCCGTTTTGTGCATCTGAAGGATATCCCATGCCCCCTGATTGCCGATACCCACACAAGCCAGATTGACCTTGTCTCCGGGACCAAAAATCCGAGGCTCAGATGTCGCCAATGGTGAACCTTTTACCCAGATTGAGGGAAATGCAGATGCAGCTGACAACAATGCCGCGTCTTTTAAGAAGGAACGGCGGGAATTCTTATACATGGTTTTTAACTGTTTTATGAAAATTGATGCATCAATTTCCGAATTAACAGCATAGTTGCCAAATCCGTTTACGCAATCGTTGCAGTCTCACCCTGTAACATCTCCAGACATGACCAGATTCACAAAAAGGGATGAGCTTGAAGGGTATCTACACACTCCAGGCAAATTACATTTGAAACAATGTTTTAACGCTGCAAAATGATACTGTTCAAATTGTTACCAATCTGCCTACATCTTCCCGGAAACCCACAATCAAAAAAAACCATTCTCAGCATATTGGCCTTTACGGTCTTCATTTGTTCGGCTATCGCTCAGCACCATGCAAAGGACACATCGAAAATCAGATATCTTCAGTTGATCTGCAACGCAGGAATCTATAAAAACAGAACCTCTGACGACAATAATATCATGAATGGCTCATTTTATAATGCCTTAGATATACGATTTGGCTGGAGAATGCGGCAGAACAATACCTACAGGACGCTGTACAGACACCCGATCTTCGGCATCGGATTTTACACGGCAACCTTTAGAAAATCAGAAATCGGTACCCCCTCCGCTTTATATGGGTTTGTGGATTTCCCATTCTGGAATGCCAAAGGAAACTGGGAATGGGTGTATAGCCTTGCAATTGGACTATCATATAATTTAAACCCTTACGACAAGGAAACCAATCCGATGAACACCCTCATCGGCTCCAGGCAAAACGCCTATGTAAATATTCACGGTAAAATCAACTACCACCTGAATGCCCGACTGGCAGCCGCAGCAGGTATCGGTTTTTCACATTTCTCCAATGGTGCATACCGACTTCCTAATATTGGCGTCAACAAATTCCCTTTGTTATT
>JBIKIB010000277.1:0-5233 GCA_044361845.1 Chitinophagaceae bacterium
CCTGGAACACCACCGGAAGATCCGCGAGGATAACTGGCAGATCCGCGTCCTGCCCGCCTTTCGGCCGGATAAGGCGATGAATGTCGATCATGTGCCGACCTTCAACAACTACCTCGCGCTGCTGGAGCAGGCATCGGGCATCTCCATCACGCATTTCACGGAATACCTCGACGCGCTGAAGAGCCGGCATGCGTTTTTTGTAGCCAATGGCTGCAAGGTCAGCGACCACGGCCTGGAGCAGATCCTTGCGGAGGAATACACTCCCGCAAAAGTATCCGCCATCTTCGACAAGATCCGCTCGGGGGTACAACCCGACATGGATGAGATCCTCAAATTCAAATCAGCGATGCTACACACTTTCGCGGAGTGGGATCATGAACAGGGATTCGTGCAGCAGTATCACCTGGGGGCACTGCGCAATAACAACTCCCGGATGCTCGCGAAACTCGGTCCGGATAACGGATGGGACAGCATCGGTGATTTCCCTCAAGGCCGTTCGCTGGTGCGTTTCCTTGACCGGCTCGACCGAGACGACAAGCTGGCAAAAACCATCCTCTACAACCTCAACCCGGCGGATAATGAACTCATGGCCTCCATGATCGGAAACTTCAACGACGGCAGCTCCGCAGGCAAGATCCAGTGGGGCTCCGGCTGGTGGTTCATGGACCAGAAAGATGGGATGATCAAGCAGATGAACGCCCTCAGCAATATGGGACTGATCAGCCGCTTCGTAGGAATGCTCACCGATAGCCGAAGCTTCCTCTCATTCCCAAGGCATGAATATTTCAGGCGGATACTCTGCAACCTCCTGGGAGAGGAGATCGAGAACGGGGAACTTCCGCATGACCTCGAATGGATCGGTGGCATGGTCCGGGACATCAGCTATAATAACGCCCGGGATTATTTCAACTGGCAGGAAACGGATGCCTCCGCAACCTGACAACATCACCGGTAAGATGGTTTTTTTTATTTTTACTAAATATCAATCCTACGCATATGTCAAAAAAAGTCGTTACCCTCGGAGAGATCATGCTCCGTTTATCAACCCCCGACCACAAGCGTTTTGTCCAGGCCGATACCTTTGATGTCACCTACGGTGGTGGTGAAGCCAATGTCGCCGCAGCCCTTTGCAATTATGGTCTCAATGGTACATTTGTCACCAAAGTGCCTAATAATCCGATCGGCCAGAGTGCCATCAACCACATGCGTCGCTATGGTGTGGACACGCAGTTCATCGCCCGCGGCGGTGACAGGCTGGGGATCTATTTCCTGGAGACCGGTGCCAGCATGCGTGCTTCCCAGGTCGTATATGACCGTGCGGGAGCCTCCATCGCCGATGTCAATCCGGAAGAATTCGACTGGGACAGCATCCTCGAAGGTGCTGATTGGTTCCATACCACAGGCATTACGCCTGCGCTGAGCGATAAGGCGGCGAACCTCACAGAAGCCGCACTGAAAGCAGCACGTGCCAAGGGTATCACCACCAGCATCGATCTGAACTACCGGAAAAAACTGTGGAGCAAGGAGAAAGCCCGTGAAGTGATGACGAAACTCTGTCATTATGTCGACGTGTGCATCGGTAATGAAGAAGATGCCGACACCACCCTTGGCTTCAAAGCTGCAGATACTGATGTCACCAAGGGCGAATTGAACCTGGACGGCTACAAGGATGTCTTCCGCCAGATGAAGGAGAAGTTCGGCTTCAAATTCATCGCATCCTCCTTGCGCGAGAGCCATAGCGCGAGCGACAACGGCTGGAGTGCGCTGGTCTACGACGGTAATGATTTCCACCATACGAAAAAATATGAAGTGCGCATCATCGACCGCGTCGGCAGCGGCGACTCCTTCGCCAGTGGTCTGATCTATGGACTGGTGACGGGCATGTCCATGCCGGATGCTGCCGAGTTCGGTGTGGCGGCCAGTGCCCTCAAACACACCATACCGGGCGATCTGAATCACGCCACCCTTGGCGATGTGAAGGACCTCATGAAAGGTGACGGAAGCGGGCGTGTGCAGCGCTGATCAGATCACATCAACAACACCTGACAAAATAAATACAAAATAAATGATCATCGATTCTATCCAGAACGCCTCCCGGTATCTCTCCTGCCATCCGCTCTTCGGCCAGGCATTCGCGTATATCAACGAAGCCGATCTTTTGAATGCGCCTGACGGGAAGGGTGAGATCACGGAAGGTCTCCGGACGATCATCAACACCGGAGAGGGCAAGACGAAGGAAGCCAGCCTCGCAAAGTTCGAGTGCCATGATCAGCACATCGATATACAACTCTGCATCAGTGGTGTGGAGACCTTCGGATGGAAACCACGTTCCGCTTGTCTACTGCCCAATGGGGACTTCAACGCCGAAAAGGACGTGCAGTTCTACCTTGATGCTGCGGATACTTTTTTTCAATTACAACCCGGACAATTCGCGGTTTTCTTTCCGGAGGATGTACATGCGCCCATGATCGGTGAAGGGGAAATAAAGAAACTTGTCATCAAAGTAAAAATTTAAAGACCATCGCAACGAAAGGAAAACAAGGACCGGAGGCCGCCTTGGTGCTTCATCCTTGTTTTGTTTTTTTGTGACAAATTCATGTTATGAGTAGAACAAATCGCATCTCCGCCGCCATTGTGGCACAGGGCATCCTGCCACTCTATTTCAATCCCAGCGAAGAAGTGAGCCTCGAAACGCTGAAAGCCATCTACCGTGCCGGCATCAAAGCCGTGGAATACACCAATCGCGGAGAAGCGGCACTATCGAATTTCAAGCGCATGGTCGCTGTCCGCGATGCGGAAATGCCCGGACTGCTGTTGGGTGTGGGTACCATCAAGAACCTGCAGCAGGCAGTGGATTATCTGGCCGCCGGAGCGGATTTTTTAGTGAGTCCCGGTTTTGTGCCGGAAGTGGCCGCTCATTGTGTGGCGGGAGATGTCTTCTACGCACCGGGTTGCATGACGCCGACAGAGATCATCGCAGCAGAGAACGCAGGCATTCATTTCATCAAATTATTCCCCGGAAATATGCTGGGTCCCGAGTTCCTGTCATCCATCAGGGAGATATTCCCTAAGTTATTGTTCATGCCGACCGGTGGTGTGGATACCACCCACGAAAACATCTCCGGATGGTTCAAGGCTGGCGTTTGCGCTGTCGGGATGGGGAGTAAGCTCATCAGCAAGAAACTCATGGAGGCAAAGGACTATGCAGCGATGGAATCCGATACCCGAAATGTCCTGGAGATCATACACGCCGTCCGCAGCTGAACGGATACCTTCTTTTAACACTCCCAGCCGGGATTCAAAGCCAAACGATGAAGCAAACCATAGGTAATTACAGGTGGACCATTTGCAGCCTGCTTTTCTTCGCGACAACGGTCAATTATCTCGACCGTCAGGTCTTGAGTCTCCTGAAACCAACACTGGAAGACAAGTTCGGCTGGACGAACAGCCAGTATGCGAACATCGCCTCGACATTCCAGTTCACCTATGCGATCTCGATGCTTTTTGCAGGAAGGATCATTGACAAGATGGGTACCCGCAAAGGTTATACCTGGGCGATCATCCTGTGGAGCATCGGTGCCATCGTGCATGCGTTCTCCATACCGATCGGGGATGGTATACTTGCCACATTCGGATGGGTGGGTATCGCTGCCGTTCCGGCTTCCGTACTGGGCTTCATGTTCTCCAGAGCGGTACTCGCCGTCGGAGAAGCCGGCAACTTTCCTGCAGCCATCAAAGCCACAGCGGAATACTTCCCCAAAAAGGAAAGGTCATTTGCCACGGGTATTTTTAACTCCGGCGCGAATGTAGGGGCGATCCTCGCACCTTTGTCCGTTCCCTGGATCGAAAAACAATGGGGCTGGCAGGCAGCTTTCCTCATCATCGGTGGCATCGGATTCCTCTGGCTTTTCTTCTGGTTGCATTATTACCAAAAACCGCATGAGCAGAAAAGATTATCCGCTGCGGAACTTGAATATATCAACAGCGATATGGAAGAGCCTGCTGCGGTTGTGGAAACTCCCGTTGCGAGTGTTTCCTGGTTGAAACTATTGACCTATAAACAAACATGGGCCTTCACCTTCGGGAAGTTCATGACCGACGGCGTATGGTGGTTCTTCCTCTTCTGGCTTCCTGCCTACCTGAAGGATCAATACCAGATGACCGGCACGGATATCATGCTGCCGCTGACAGTACTCTACAGCATGACGATGTTCGGTAGCATCGGTGGTGGATTCTTTCCGGTATATTTCATCAACAAAGGATACAAACCTTACGACGGCAGGATGCGTGCCATGCTGCTGATCGCAGTGATCCCGCTGGTGGTACTGGCCGCACAACCATTGGGCGGCATCAGCTTCTGGATGCCTGTTTTGCTGATCGGCATCGGCGCCTCCGCCCACCAGGCCTGGAGTGCCAATATTTTCACGACAGTAAGTGATATGTTCCCCAAGAAGGCCGTCGGAAGCGTTGTCGGGATAGGCGGCATGGCTGGCGGTCTAGGGGGTGTCATAGTCACTAAAATCGGTGGAGCACTCTTCGACCATTACAAAGCCCTTGGACATATCGAGACCGGCTACACCATCATGTTCACCTTCTGTGCCGTGGCATACCTGATCGCCTGGGTCGTGATGAAAGTCCTCGTACCGAAATATAAGCCTATTACAGATCTTTAAAGAATCTCGATCTTTCTGGATGACCAACAGTTCCTGCCAATTTAATGGCCGAAGCTGTTGGTCTTTTTTGTGTCTTTTTTGTGTATGGTGCCTTGTATGGCTGCGTGCAGGCGATCCGGATAGATATCATCTGAATCTTGGGCTTTTGGGGTTGCAAGTCTATAAAAGGATGTCGACATATTTCAGTGCTTGGCTATAGGCACACTGCCAATAGGACAGTGTGATGGGGTTTAAAGAACTGTTGGAGTATGGGATGTCGAAACACCCTTGGAGAGTAGCCCAACTCTCCAGGAGTCCGGTAACTCTCCAAGAGTGGGGGTACCCTTGGAGGGTGGGGGTACTCTCCAAGGGTTAGGGAACTCTCCAAGGGTGGGGGTACCCTTGGAGGGTTGGGGTACTCTCCAAGGGTTAGGTGACTCTCCAAGAGTGGGGGTACCCTTGGAGGGTGGGGGTACTCTCCAAGGGTTATAAAAAGATAATCTTAAAACACCCCGATTCTTGGAAAATTGTTCCTCAATCGGTCATGAAGGATCAAAATTTTGTGCAAAGGGATCGTCAAT
>JBIKIB010000278.1:0-5221 GCA_044361845.1 Chitinophagaceae bacterium
TGATGACTTTACCCGACATGTAGATCAGGATGGAATTCATGCCGATCACTTTGAAAAAAAAGGCCCATTTCTGATGTTTGTTCACATCAATGATGAAATAAAAAACCGACATCAATATCAGGCTAAGACCGGTGGTTTGAAGTACAAAAGAGCTTGACCAAAGGTTTTTGTTGATGGGAAAATCAAGGTTCCATACCTGAGCTATGCAGATGGAAGCTATTCCAAAGCCAGCCATGGTCAGGGTTTTTTTCATTTCTCCAACATCCTGCCTTTGCAGGTATGTGCCGGTGAGGATGCCTGCCAGACCGGAGCTAATGGCAGCCAAATTGTTGAAAAGTCCAACGGTATCATGAATCCCTCGTGACAGTTTACCTGGTAGGACTGTTCTGTCCAGATATGAAGCGAAGTTTCCGGATTCTGAAAGGTCACCGATCGGGAAACCAGGGGCGGAGTTAAATTTCAGTATCAGCCAATACCCGATCAGTAATCCGGCGAACCAGATGTATTGGAAACGATTGCTGGCATAAAGAAAGATGATAGAAGAAAACATGTAAGCAATTCCTATGCGTCCCAGTACGCTCATGAACCGGAACTCATCGAGCGGCCGAAGCTGTAAGCCGTTGTTGTAGATCATACCAAGCAAGAGAAGGATGCAACCCCTCTTTAGAACCTTCCACATAAGAACCATTTTATCGGTTCCTTTTTCTAGGGCACTACCAAGTGAAAATGTGGCGGAGATGCCGGTAACGAAAATAAAAAGTGGGAAGATAAGGTCGTAAGCTGTGAAACCGTTCCAATAGGGGTGCTCGAACTGGTTAGATATACCAATCCACCAGGGAGTATTGGTAGCTAAAGCCATTTGGTGGAAGACATCTTCCGCACCAATGATCCAAAACATATCAAATCCACGAAGGGCATCCAGGGAATAAAGCCTTCTGGAAGAGGAAATCATATTCATGGGGAGGTATTTCCAACTTAAGATACTTCATCGCCTCATGGGATGATGGTTTCAAATTAAAGGATGCATTTTTCGTACTATCCATTTTAAAGGATTTGTTTGTCAAACTTATCAAGTCTCTTTCAGGGCAATTCAATTTATGGGATGATGCAGTATCTAGTTTGATTTCACTGTAGTACTTAAACTTGAGTATGTTTTTGATTTTACATATAGCTAATTTCATATGCAATAAGTTGCAAAGTCAATGAAATCTGTGTCCTGCCCATATAATGAAAGCGCCTGGATACTTATTTAAATATTCTCATTTTATGGTTAAAATATTTGAGAATAAAATGCATCTAATTTTTTTCTATGAAATGGAATGACTGATATTTTTACTTTTCTCTTTGAGTTGTTTTTGTATGCACGGGGGGCGTTTCTACGTCCCCTTTTTTGTGTCGGAGTGCCTCATATTTTTGGTTCCCATCCTTTTTCATAGTCTCTGCTCCAATGTTTCATAGCTTCTTTGTCATTAAGTATTCTTCCATTATCAGGATTGATCTTCAAGGTTCTTCCTACACGCTGCGAGATGTTTCCGAGTTGCATCAGGAGGGTACTTTGATGTCCACTGAGAATATCTGAATGGAGTTTTGCCCCTTTTTTAATGGCATCAAAGAAGTTTTGGATATGCAGTGCATCGAGTTCCATTCCAGGGCCTGTCAGGTCGCGGGCTTCTGCACGGAGGTCATTTTTTACTTCTTTTATCATCTTGCTTCTTAGGTCGAAAATCTTGTAAGCATTTCCACTTTCAATGAGTAATGACCCTGTCTCTCCATAGAATATCACGCCTACGGTGCTTCCCTCTGTTGTTTTTCCATTACAGCTTCTACCTTCCCATGAAATCAGGGTATTGTTGGCGAATTCCATGTCTATGACCTGTGTGTCGGGTGTTTCCCAGTCATCTTTATAGCGGTACCGGCCGCCTGCTGAAGTTACTTTTGTCGGGTAGTCTACCTGTAGGCCCCAACGTGCCAGGTCGACCATATGTGTACCATTGTTGAGGGCTTCGCCAGTGCCCCAGTTCCAGAACCAGTGCCAGTTATAGTGTATGAGGTTGTCTTTGTATGGTTTTCGTGGAGCGGGACCTTGCCATAGGTCGTAGTTCAGCCATGAAGGTACTTCCGTCGCTTTTCCTATGCCGATGGATTCGCGGTTATTGGTGTACCAGGTCTTGGCGAAATAAGGTCTGCCGATGACACCATTGTGCAGTTCGCGGATAGCAGTGACAACATTCGGCCATGATCGTCGTTGATTGCCCATTTGGAGGAGTTTGTCATATTTTGCTGCTGCTTTCACCAGCATTTCTCCTTCATGTGGGTTGTGGCTGCAGGGCTTTTCAAGATACACGTGTTTACCAGCGGCAAGGGCCAATAGTGCAGCAGGTGCGTGCCAGTGGTCAGGTGCGGTGACGATGAGGATATCCAGATTTTTATCTTCCAGAGCCTTTCGGAAATCCATTTCTGCCTTTGGTCGTTTTTGTTGTGTTTTTTCGACAGCCCCAGTACATTTATCCATTGCTCTGCTATCCACATCGCAGACGTATAATAACTCACATTCTTTTTGTGCCGCAAAGTTTGTGGATACGGAGAAGCCCCGGCTATTGACGCCCATGACAGCGGCAGTGATCTTTTCATTTGAACCCATGATCTTTCGGTAGGAGCTTGCTGAAAAACCTGGAAGCACGCCTCCGAAGGCAAATGCGGCAGTCGCACTTCCTGCGTTTCGGATGAATTGTCTGCGGGTTTTGTTCATTTTTTAAAGTTTGAGGGATTTAATCGTCTTTGCTGCGGATTTTTTATTTTTTTCAAAGACATCCTTAAGTGCAATCATTCGGCCATTTTCTCTTTTGCTTTCATCTGCTGCCTCCATGAAGGTATATATCTCAAGGGTCTCTTGAGGTGTGACTGGCAGCAGTCCTGTTCGGAAGAAATCAATGATATGATCCAGCAGGTTGTCATATCCTTTGAAAGGACCAAGTGTCATTGGTCCATTTTCCCCATAGACAGTTCCCCCGTATTCATGTTTTCCGTTGCGTGTTCCACGAAAAGTCCCGATACGTCCGTCATTCCAGATGCCAACCACCAAATCGGTTTCTTGTGCATGGGTTCGCACCACAGATTGGCAGCCGATTCCCATGACGGTGAAAAGAGTTTCCACTCCATGAATACCATACCAGAAAAGGTCGGGGTGAGTCTTTTCCAGCACGGCCGGGCTAAAGCAATCGGCACCCAGTACTTTTCCCATTTTTCCTTCTGCGGCTTCCTGTGCACTCTTCATGTAACGAAGCGAGGAGCTTGAGAATACAGGAACTTTCAAGGCTGAAGCGCATTCATATAAAGCGATGGCATCTGATAAGGTGCCGGCAACGGGTTTATCGATGAACATTGGTTTGCCCGATTTCATGACCTGCAAAGCCTGTTGCAAGTGAGGACGCCCGTCGTTAGTCTCGAGCAAAATAACATCCGTTTTTTCTAGGAGTTCCGATATGGAGTCTACGATCATCACACCTAGCTTCTTAACTTCTTCTGTATATCCGGGGATTCGGTTCATGGAGGAAGCTATATCGGTACTTCCATTTGGATATGCGGCGGTGACACGAAAGCCCCTGTATTTATCGGGCGCAACAGCTGCATTCAATGATCTGGTGAAAGCGATGCTATGAGAAGTGTCCAGACCTATGATACCGATTCTTATAATGTTAGGAAAAGGCTTGTGATGCTTTGGGAGTGGATTTTCGAATCCCAATGCCATTGCTGTGAGGGAAGACATCCGAACAAAAGCTCTGCGATCAATGGATCTTTTCATATTGACTTGATTGCCTCAACGATAATTCAATTTACAGCATGATATTGAACATTAGCATATTTATTAGAAAGGGTTTCTAATCGAATACTGGCAGAAGGGCAGTTGAATTTTATAAACCTTTGATATCTCTATGGAGGTGCAGCGACAGCGGTTTCGTACATTTGCATAGAACAAATGTGGGAGACGGTTGCAAACAATCAAAACCAGTTTTGTATGAAAAAAACGCTTGCCTTCATTATCACACTGGTTTTTTTTGGTGGTTGTATTGTTGCTCAGGAGTATCGGCTAAAAGCTTTTTTCATACCCGTTTTTGAGCATTCGATTGCAGGTGAGGTTTTGATTAATAAGCATCTGGCGATACAATTAGCCTATCAAAACCATAATGAACTAGGCGATAATCGTTATTTTCATCATAGAATCATGCCTTCGGTTCGGTACTATTTCTTGTCTGATGACCGCTTCCTTGATCTTTTTTATGGAGAGATTTTTCATCGCACGGCCTTCATACGCCATATTCCGGACCAGAGTGATGTCGCGGTTTATAAATACAATACACAATCTGTAGGGTTAAGTGCGGGTAAGCAGATCATGTTTCGAAGGAATATTTTCATGGATCTATCATTCGGACATTATTACATATATGCTGGAGATGCTGAGGATGATTATTCCGATTTCAATTTCTTTAACTACACGGAACGTAATCGCTGGCGGATCGATATCAAGATCGGTTGGATCTTAGGAAATAAAAAGCCGAAGGTAGTGGAGTGATTCCTTCCAGTTTTCATTTAAACGAGTATCCAACAGTCCATTCTAAAAAATCAGCCGCGGTGTGGTGAGCTTTTATAGATACCCCGGTAATAATTCGATCATTTATTTTATACCGTACTCCTATCCGTTCATAATAAAAAGTGGATTCATCGTTTTTGCTATTCCTTTGAATATAGACGCCTAGGTTTATGGGTATGTATAATTTTTCCGTGATTTTCCATTCCCATGCCACGAATGGTCCATAGCTCAATTGGTCGGATAATTTCATTTTTTCATTATTTGTAGTTTGTTTGATTCGTCTGGCATTAAAAAAGAGATCAAATCCTCCACCGATCCTGTACTTAAGGCTTATGTTTTTCATCATCTGTAGACCGATGCTTGACTTCAGGTAGGATGCTCCTCCCGGCACATAGTTTTTCATACCATTTCCAATGTAAAGATCAACGTTCCAGTGTGGTATAAAAGGGGGCTTTTCAAAATGTGTCCAATGTTCAGAATGGTTATCGAGCCTGTATTGTGCAGACAATAACAAAGGGAATTTGTTGACGCCAATATTAGGAAGTCGGTATGCACCATTGGAGAAATGTGAAAAACCGATACCTGCTGCGGCTGCCAGTCGGGCATTCAGGTGGTAGTTGATTTTACCGTGAA
>JBIKIB010000279.1:0-5199 GCA_044361845.1 Chitinophagaceae bacterium
TCTGGAGGAAGCAAAAGCCGCGTCGGTGAATGATATCTTCCCCTGGCTGCCGGCTGAAAATTACAGATATGTGCCTATGTCGGAGTACAATCTGGCATTCCTTTTGGAACAGAAGGACCTCGATGCCTACCTGAAATTTCTCAGCAAGCATTTGCCGGGTAAATTTTAGCGGAACCTTTGCCTGAAGTGCGTTTAATTTTTTTAGTTTTACCGCAGGCCGGTCTCACCAGCCTAATCAACCACAGCATATGTCCCAGCCCGTCCGATTATTTTGGAAGTTTTTTCTCTATGCCTGGATCGCATTCATCCTGTTCATCATTGCGATCAATTTCGGCATATTCGGGAAGCTGCCATCCCTTGTAGAACTCGAGAACCCGTCGATGTTATCTTCATCGGAGATCTATGCGGAAAACGGATCCCTGATGGGCAAGTTCTATTTGAAGGACAGGATCAACGTCAGATACCAGGACATCTCCCAGAACGTCACCAAGGCGCTGATAGCGACAGAGGATGAACGCTTTTATGAACATTCAGGCATCGATGCAAAGAGTCTTGCACGGGCGTTGGTCTATATGGGCAGAGAGGGCGGTGCAAGCACCATCACCCAGCAATTGGCAAAAGCACTACTCTTCGGGGAAGGCAGCAAGAATGTCGTCAGGCGGGTGATTGAAAAGTTCAAAGAATGGATTGTCGCCATTAAACTGGAAAGAAACTTCACCAAGGAAGAGATCATCGCTATGTACCTGAACATGGTGACGTATGGAGACGAGATCTATGGCATACGCAATGCGGCCCGGACCTATTTTCAGAAGGAACCGGACCGCTTGTCAGTGGAAGAAGCCGCTGTTTTGGTCGGACTCCTGAAAGGCAGTACGAGGTATAACCCCCGAAGAAATCCGAAAATGTCGCTGGACCGACGGAATACGGTGATTGACCAAATGGTGAGGAATAAATACATCACCCAGGAAAATGCCGCGAAACTGAAGCTGGAACCCATCCGGCTGAAATACAGAAAACTGGATGAGAATGCGGGCATCGCACCCTATTTCAGAGAGGTGTTGCGGGATGAGGTTAAAAAATGGTGCAAGGAGAATAAGAATCCCAAGACAGGAAATCCATATGACATCTACAGGGATGGTCTGAAGATCTTCACCACCATCGACCCCATGATGCAGGATTACGCGGAGATAGCCGTTTTCAGGCATATGCAGAACATGCAAAAGGTCTTCAGCAGCCAACGGAACATCAAGGATGGTTCTGTCTGGAGGTCGAAGGATGGTAAATCAGTCATCAACAACGCGATCAAGCAATCTGACAGGTGGCGCTTCGGCAAGGAAGAAGGCATGTCGGAAGATGATATCATGGCATCTTTCAATGTAAAGGTGCCCATGAAGGTATTCGCATGGAATAATAAGCGGGAAAAAGACACGGTGATGACCCCCCTCGACTCGATCAAGTACCACAAACAGATCATGCAGGTCGGGCTATTATCCGTCGATCCGCTGACAGGGGAAGTCAAAGCCTGGGTAGGTGGCAGCAGCTTCAGGCACTTCAAATTCGACCACGTCAACATCAACACGAAGCGGCAGGTAGGTTCGACATTCAAGCCGTTGCTGTACACAACCGCCGTCATGAACGGGTACAGGCCGGAGACCCCAATTCCGGGCGGACCGATCGCCATGGGTGATAAGATCATTACCGGAAGCGGTGGCCCGATGGCGATCTGCCTGGCATATTCCAAGAATCCTGCTGCAGTGTATTTGATCAAACAGGTTGGGATCCAGAGGACCATTGAATTCGCAAAACAAAGCGGCATCACGAGCAAGATACCGGCCTATCCTTCGATCGCACTGGGTTCGGCAGACATATCACTATTCGAAATGGTTCAGTCATATACGACTTTCCCGGGTAGGGGGTTCAATGTGAAACCTTACTTCATCAGCCGCATTGAAGACAGAAACGGCAACGTGCTGGCAAATTTCCGCGGCGAAAGCAGGGAGGTTGTCAGTGAAGGAGATGCGTATATCATGACAAAGATGATGCAGGGGGTGGTCGATTTCGGTACAGGCCGCGCGCTTCGGGGGTCTTTTGGGATCACAGGCGAGATCGCCGGTAAGACCGGAACCACGAATGATAATGCCGACGGATGGTTCATCGGTTTCTCCCCGCAGCTGCTGTCAGGTATCTGGGTGGGATGCGACGACCCCTTCCTGCGCGTGCTCTACACGACGGGTGGTGCCCAGATGGCCATGCCGGCATGGGCATATTATTACCAGCAATTACAAAAGGACAAGAAAATCGGCATCGATCCACTGGCCAAATTCATCATACCGGAAACGCTGGACAACGAAGCGGTATATGACTACGAAGTACTCACGCAGGGAGAACTCCCACCACCGGCGGAAGGTGAAGATGTTGGCAGCGGATCCTCGGATGAATACATCGAAGTACCGATCAGCGATGGCACAGAAAACATCACGAGCGAATCCAGGAAGATGGAGGAAGATGAGAAAAAAGTGCTGGAAGAAGCAAAGAAGCAACCGATCGACAAAAAACAGGTTGATGACAATAGAACGGAAGCTCTGCCATCGGACTCTACGACAAAAAAGAAGAAAGGTGGCATCCTCCGAAATCTGTTCAAAAAAGAATAAGGACTCAATACCCTTTCCCTCATATCATTAAGCCTTGCTCAGAAACCAGTGTTCATTCCCCGGATCCAAACACTTCAGGTTCTTGTTGACTCAGGCAATGAAAACTCCCGAGTCCCCATATGATATCGGTGGAATCAATGCCCACCACTTCCCTGCCCGGGAAACAACTGCTCAGGACATCGATCACTTGTTCATCTTTCTTTGAACGGAAAGTTGGTACGACCACGCAGCCGTTGGCGATGTAAAAGTTGGCATAGGATGCGGGAAGTCGCTGATCCTCCCAGATGACGGGATCAGGCATTGGAATTTCTATGATATTGAGCTGTTTGCCATTGAGCAAGCGCATCTTTTTCAGGTCGGAAAGGTTTTTTTGGAGCAGTGCGTAATTTTCATCGTTGTGGTCTTCTTCGATGACCGTCACAACGGTGTCTTCATTCACGAAACGCACGGTGTCGTCGATATGCCCGTCCGTATCATCGCCGACGACGCCCTCTTCTACCCATAGGACCTGTTCCTGCCCGTAATACTCCATAAGAAAAGTCTCGATCTGCTGCCTGTCGAGATGCGGGTTTCGGTTCTCATTGAGTAGGCAGCAGGAGGAGGTAATGACCGTTCCGGCACCATTGAAATCAACCGACCCACCTTCCATGATGATACCGGGGAGGAACAAAGGCAGCTTGAAATATTCCGCGATACGGGTGGGCACGACATCATCCAGGTCAAATGGCGGATATTTTCCGCCCCATGCGTTATAATTCCAGTCCACCACCGCCTTGGGAAAGGCAGATGACGGATTGACCAGAAAGGCCGGACCATGATCACGACACCAGGCATCATTGGTGGGGTTCCGGAAAAATTCAACCCGGCTCAGGTCCACACCATGTTCGGTCAGGATATTCCTGGCGCGGTCCATCATCTGCTCATCATTGATGTTGATGCGAACGAGTTCATGTTTTGTCAGGGTGCGGATGAAAGCGGCATAGGATGGGAATATGCTATGGATCTTTCCCGGCCAGGAAGCCTCTTTATGAGGCCAGCTCAGCCATGTGGCTGCATGCGGTCCGAACTCAGCGGGGAATGTGTAACCAAGTGATCTGGGCGTCATGGTATAATGATCGGATTGGGTTGGGGTTTGAAGGATCCAGGCTTGCCAATGGCAATGATTTTCTCAGTCTCCGTCGATATAACGACGGGTGATGGGTTGATAGGAATCAATGCGACGGTCACGCAGGAATGGCCAGTGGGTTCGGTATTGGTCTGTTAGTGCGATATCAATTTCTTGGAGCAGGATCTCTTCCTTGTCATGCGAAGCCTGCAGGAGGACGGATCCGAACGGATTGGCGATGAATGATCCGCCCCAGAACTTCATGGCACCCTGCTGCTCGTATCCGACGCGGTTGACGCTGACGACATGCACTCCATTTGCCACGGCATGGCTGCGTTGTATCGTCTGCCATGCATTGTATTGTTCGGTGTTGGTATCTTCATCCTGGCTGGTCGCCCAACCGATGGCCGTGGGATAGAACAGGATCTCGGCCCCCATGAGTGCTGTGATCCGGGAGGCTTCGGGGTACCATTGATCCCAGCAGATGAGCACGCCTATCTTTGCGAATTTCGTATCAAAGACCTTATAGCCAAGGTCTCCGGGTGTGAAATAAAACTTCTCGTAGTATGCCGGATCGTCCGGGATATGCATCTTCCGGTATTTACCAAGGTATGCTCCATCCGCATCGATGACGGCCGTCGTGTTGTGATAAAGTCCCTGTGCCCTTTTTTCGAAGAGTGATGCGATGATCACGACACCGAGTTCCCTGGCAAGGGGAGAAAGCCTGTCGGTCGTTGGTCCGGGAACGGCCTCTGCCAGTTTGAATTGTTCGTGATCCTCCACATCGCAGAAATACAGCGAAGTGAAAAGCTCCTGCAGGCAGATGATCTGAGCACCTGCCACGGCAGCCTCACGGATGCGCATAAACGCTTTTTGAAGGTTGATCTCCGGGTCCACCGTGCAGCTCATCTGCACCAATCCGACTTTGACTAATGACATGGTTTTCTGCTGTTAAAAGTCCCGTAAGGCGATCGCTTTTGACGGGAGCTGGTCAATGGAATATTCATCAAACGGGGCCTGAATTCAGCTCATGTCTCTACCAGCACGAGTGCATCCAGGTTTCGTATACCGATCTTCTTTTCTGTGATGAAGCCCTCCGCGTATTTCACACCGATGCGTTTTCCAAGCATTCTGGCACGGGCAACGATACTATCGAGGAAGTCAGGTGTGGAGATATACGTCTGCGGTTCGTCCGCAACGGGTTCATGGGTATGGAACTGGGTGCTGTACGCTTTTACGGATGCCATCCTTTGTTCAAAGGAGTCGCTGATATCCACCAGGAGATCAGGTTCATGGTACCAGTCCTGCATGTAGTGAAGGATGAACTTGGGCCGCCATTTATCCTGCGGGGCACCCGCATCGTCCAATGTGACGATCTTCTGCAATCCTGACAGGAAACAGGCATCCGCTATCAGGTGTCCGGCTCTTCCGTGGTCGGGATGC
>JBIKIB010000280.1:0-5194 GCA_044361845.1 Chitinophagaceae bacterium
AGCCATGTCTGAATCTTCATTTGAATGAATCGCACTTTAGATCGTCATATTTCGCAGTCAGTTTTTTGTCTTTATTACGGCTGCAGGCTCATGAATTAAAGGATTTTATTGGTTTTTCAGGTAAGCAAGCGGTGTGTTACAGTAATTTTTTACACTCAGGTTCATGTCAATACCATGGAATTATTCAAGATGGCATAGGTGATCGGATCACTCCGTTCCATTGGCAGATGATGTTCTGCTAAGGCAGCGCTGGATGGGATATCGGTATTGCACCGGGGATACATGGTTATGTAGGTGGTTCAACATCTGATATGTGTGTGGTTCAATTGCATGATTCAGTAATGGATCTTTGAGTTTATTTCATCATGTTTTGAGTGTTCAGAAGCATAGCGCGATGGGTTTTCTAAAGCAAGCAAAAAATCTGTTTCCGGTCAATCCTGAGTTCTTTTTTTCAATGGGAAGGGATGGATGGATTTTCTAGCTCTGATTTGTAGATATTTATCTACAAACTGATACCATCTGTATTGGGTAATTTGCGATTACAAATCCAAGAACATGAAAAAGCAGATATTGGTCAGCGACGACCACACCATTGTGCGAAAGGGTGTGATCAATTTAATTCAGGAGCATTTTCCATTTGTTGAAACAGGAGAAGCAGAAAGCGGGGCGGAAACCATGAATCAATTACGGAGAAGGAGATTCGATCTCTTGATCCTGGATTTGAATATGCCGGATGCCAATGCTGATAAGATGATCCTTCAGATGCGGTCTGAAGATATCAACATCCCTATCATTGTTTTTTCGATGTATCCTGTTCAGGTCATGGAGAAGTCTATGCTTAAACTAGGTGCTGCTCGTTATGTCAGCAAGGGAGACGAGCTTAAATACTTGAAATGGGCGATTGAGGAGGTATTGCTTGGAAAAAAAACCGGACAATTGGGAGCTGACATGCCGGCATCAGTTTCCAATCCTTTTGAATCGCTGACTCCGAAAGAACTTACGGTGATGATCGCGTTATTTGACGGTAAGTCCAACAAGGAAATAGCGGAAGAGTACGCACTCAGTCCATCAACGGTGGCTACTTACAAACAACGGATGCTGGAAAAAACGGGTTCCCGGTCTGTCACCGACATGTTGAAAGTTGCCATGCAATTTCATCTGTATGGATTTCCGGGCAGGGTATCATGATCATCCTGCATTTATGACTTGAGTGGCGGTAAATTTCAATGTAAAGGTCGTTCCCATTTTTTCATTGGAAAGGACAGCGATCTTTCCCCCGAGCTGTTCCACTAATTCCTTGCTGATCATCAATCCCATTTTGTAATTGGCATTGATTTTCGGCGCAATTTGATGGGAATTCGACTGATCATGAATGATGTGAATGATACTTTCCGGAAGTCCTTTTCCGGAATCTTCAATCGTGATGATCAAAGATCCGGCTTCATCCATTCCATGGCTTATTTTGATGATACCCTTTATGGTGTATTTGTTGGCGTTGTCAAGCAGGTTCCTGATCACAATTTTCAATCTGTTGGCGTCTGTAGGGAAATAGATATTTTTATGTCTGTCAAAAAAGAATAATCTGTTCTGATTGATGGTTGCAACATTTTGATAGAAATCTGTGACCTCTACCAGCAGGGCTGAAATATTGGTTGAGGAGATCTGGATATTTTCAGGACTATATTGATTTCCAAGCCAATAGAGGAACTCATTGACATACGTCGAGAGCTCTATACTTGATTTTGCGATGGTTCGCAACGTTTCCGTTTCGATCTGTTCATTTTGAGCAAGTTGGCGGCTGCTGTAATCTGCCAGAAAGCTCAGTGGAGATTTCAGGTCATGTACGAGTATGCTGTATAATTTATTCCTGTATGTATATTGCTTGCGAAGATTCTGCTCAGATATATCGAGTTTTTTTATGTTTTCCTTCAGGGATTTTGTTTTCTCATCAATGATCCGCTCCAATTTCACATTTTGTGCCTTGATGCTTCGGATGCGGAATTTCACGATGAAATAGATCATGCCGATGGCGGATATGGCCATGAGGATCCTGGCCCAGATCGTTTCATACCAGAAGGGACGGACCGTGAATGTGGATAAAATCACGGGCTTGTCTGTATCATTTTTTTTGATTTCCAGATGGTATGTTCCGCTGGGCATCCTGTTGAGTTCGATCTTTCTGTGTTGTGGTAGTGATTGCCATTGACTATCCAGTCCACGGATCCGGTAGCTTGGAATATAATCCCGATGGTCGTCCAGATTGGCGGCATTGATGTGGAATCTGAGCTGATGATTACCTGCCGGAATGGCGAATCCGGTCTGTTCCAGGATCAATGAATCATCCACCTGGATCTTCGATATACCGACTTTGTATTGACGAAACGGCTTGATGATGTCTTCTTTTTTCAGGATGAGTAATCCGTCAGAACTTGGCAGAACGATATGACCATTTGGGAAAACGTCTGGCGTTAGACCTCCGTTCAACTCGTTACAAGGCAGATCTTTTCCGACATAAAGAATATGATCCGGTTCGTCAAGCATTTCATTGCTCAGTCGTGGATCATTCCATATATATGCCGCTTTGTTACAGATCACCCATAAGGCACTGTCGTTGTCTTTTACCAGGTTCACGACAGCCCCTAATTGGGGATGGTTCTTTGTGGGAGGGGCGTAGATCTTATTATTTTTTTGGATGAAGACGCCCTTTCCGTAGGTGCCGATCACCATGGTGCCATCTTTCCAAATGATGGTCTTTCTGACATGTGTACCTTCAAGCAAGTGTTTGACGGTCTGATCTTTCATGTTCAATATGTGCAGTCCGTTGCTGGAACTGATGTATATCAAGCCATCTTTGGTGGTGAAATCATTGATTCGTTCATTTTTAGCAACAGTATAAAAAATGCTCCTGGATTTCGTCCCCAAATCATATTCATATATCTGATAGTGATCCGCGATGATGAAATGATTGTCGTCGATCTGTTCCACTGAAATCAGCAGATCCATATCCGTTATCTTGGATATGGTCTTTTTCAATGAATGATCCATTATCCAGGTGATCTCTTTATTGGTCTGAAACCATACTCTCTCTTGTTTATCCGTAAATATTGAAATGTTTCTCAAGTCATTCTTCGAATTATCGTATGTTGTTATCCCATTATTCATTGAAAATGAGGCGATTCCTTTATTTGTTGGAATCATGTAGGCCATCGCTGTCTGGTTGAAAGCATAGCTGCTGTTATTAATATCAGGGGCCAATACTTTGAGGGGGGTAGATCTTACGGTTAACACTCCTTTTTTATCTGATCCAAGATAAATGAGACCGGTTTCTTCATCTTCCAGCACGGCGGGAGAGAATTTGTAGTCCTTCGGTTTTATAAATTCCCTGGTGATTTTGCCGTCCGGAAGCTGTATCTTCCTGACAATCAGGTCATTTTCTATCCAGATGGCATCATCCTCCACACACGGTATGATGTGCGTGAAACCTTGATGTTTGTTTATCAGTTCACGGGTGATGGTGCCGTTTTTCCATGCTATTTTATAAAGACCATTGTGCTGGAGCAGGTATTGATTTCCGGATCTGGATATCATGCCTGATGGTTCAATCAACTGAATATCATCGGATGGGATATATCTACCGGAATTCAGACTGAATCCTTTGCCATTTTTTACAATGATGGTATCTGTGCTGGTGAACAGTAAAGCTGCGTCGAAGATCTTTTCATTCCTCAATTCCTGGTTATTCGCCAATCGGTTTTTGTGTGTTATGATATGATTGTATTTACTGATAACCAACACACTGTCAGTGTATTGTCTGTATACCAGTTTCCCGTCTTGCACGAAGAAAAATTCATTTTCTCCGGCAACTAAAAGCTGGTTTCTGTACCTGTCTTTGAAGATGTCTCTGTATCTGTCTGAGGTAAGCCAGGGGACATTGTTGGTGGTGTATACTTCTGTATTATATCCATCAAATCGATAGCAACCAAATTGTGTTAATGCCCAGAGCATACCCCATTCATCCTTCACCAAACCGCTTACGGTGTGCTGGAACAACCGATTATTGAATGTAGCCGGTTCGAAACTGTATGAATAGTCATTTTGTTGGCCGGCAGCGGTATTACAGAGGCAGATCCATCCGATGGAGGATATAAAAGTTCGAAGTGAAAATGTACACACTTGTATTATTTTATTCACAAATCATCTTTTTTTCATGGGTGACGGTTTCCGTTCGGATATGCATTTGGAATATCTAATGTATTCTGAATGAATGTATAATCAAAGCAGCCCCTTCTTTATTCTTGCTAAATGGTCGTATTCAGCCGTTGATTGGATCAGTCTTGTATGCAGTTGTAGACATCCATCTACATTCAAAATATCTTCTTTCAAATTACTTGCACCATGGCTCTAATCTGGCTATCTCAAAACCCTGATTAATCCGATTAAAAACTACATGTATGAAGTGGATTGTTTTTGTACTCTCTTTTTTTTCCCTCAATCACCTGAGTGCACAGGTGGCTCCACGACTTGACTGGCCGCATGCGGTTGGAAAGATGAGTCCATCCAGTGGGGATTTCCGGGACATTGGTATCGACTTAGATGTTTTGGGGAATCGCCATCCAGCGGTTACTGCCGAGGTTCAGGCAGATGTTGATCCCCGTCCGGATGAGACAATTCACGCCGGTGCAGGGCGCTCACCAGTGAGTTCCGGCAAGGATGTACACTTTACTGCTGTAGCAACATACAGGGCGGGTAAAACATCCGTGGTTCCGAATGAGCCGACCGGGCTGGTGGCCACGGCGGGCGTCAATATGGCACATATCGCGTTTACGGCGCCGAGCAGTGCCGGATTCAGCGCGATCAGCAATTACGAATACAAGCTCAACGACGGCAGCTGGGTGGCTTTTTCACCTGCCCAGAAAACCAGTCCGCTGACCATCTTCGGTCTGACGACCTGTAACACTTATACGATCAGGATCCGGGCGGTCAATGCCTCGGGTGGTGGTTCGGCCTCGGATTCGGTGGTGGTAACACCGCTGGATGGGCAGTCGGCCGGTATCAGCTGGACGACCCATGCTACGGTGGAAGACCGATCGTGGATGGCTATGACCTACGCGAATGATAAATTTGTGGCGATTGCTAATGGAAAGGTGATGACGAGTACCGACGGCGTAAACTGGACGACGCCTGTGGACGGGGT
>JBIKIB010000032.1:0-16926 GCA_044361845.1 Chitinophagaceae bacterium
TTACTGAAATACCGACGTTGATAGCAGGGCGGATACCGGCGTTGAAGAGGTTTGATTCAAGGAATATCTGACCATCAGTGATCGAGATCACGTTTGTCGGGATATATGCGGATACATCACCGGCCTGAGTTTCGATGATCGGAAGGGCTGTGAGCGAACCACCACCCTTAACGAGGTGACGGATCGAGTCCGGAAGATCGTTCATGTTCCGGGCCACTTCGTCGTTGCTGATCACCTTGGCAGCGCGTTCGAGCAAACGACTATGCAGATAGAAGACATCACCCGGGTAGGCCTCACGTCCCGGAGGGCGACGGAGCAGCAGGGAAACCTCACGGTATGCAACTGCCTGCTTTGACAGATCATCATAAATGATCAGTGCCGGGCGGCCGGTATCGCGGAAGAACTCACCAATGGCAGCACCGGCGAAAGGTGCATAGAACTGAAGTGGGGCAGGCTCCGATGCTGAAGCAGCAACGATCACCGTGTAGTCCATCGCGCCAAAATCGGTCAGGGTCTTCATCACGTTTGCAATCGTGGATGCCTTCTGTCCGATGGCCACATAGATACAATATACTGTCTTTCCAGCCTGATAGAATTCTTTTTGATTGATGATGGTATCGATCGCGATAGCGGTCTTACCAGTCTGACGATCACCGATGATGAGCTCACGCTGTCCGCGGCCTATCGGAATCATCGCATCAACGGCTTTCAGTCCCGTTTGCAGGGGCTCTTTCACCGGCTCGCGAAAAATCACACCGGGAGCCTTCCGCTCCAGTGGCATTTCATAAAGGTCTCCGCTGACAGGTCCTTTGCCGTCGATCGGCTGACCCAGAGTATTGATGACCCTACCTACCAGCCCTTCGCCCACCTTGATGGATGCGATATTGCCTGTCCGCTTCACCTTGGAGCCTTCCTTGATGTTTCCGCTCTCACCCATGAGGACCACACCCACATTATCCTCTTCAAGGTTCAGAGCGATGGCATTCACACCATTCTCGAATTGAACCAGTTCACCTGACTTCACATTGTTGAGTCCGTAGATGCGGGCAATACCATCACCTACCTGCAGTACACTGCCTACTTCCTCTAATTCAGCGGAAGTGTTGAAATTATGCAACTGCTGACGCAGTATCGCTGATATCTCATCCGGCTTAATGTCTATCATAAAAGACTGTTTTTAATTTTTTTAATGATCACCTGAGCTTCTGAACGTACATGTTCTCCACGAACTGTGTCTTGATCACCTGAAGGTCGCGCTTGATGCTCGCATCTAGCGACTGGCCTCCTAGCTGGAGTACATAGCCACCGATGATGGAGGGGTCGATCTTCTCTTTCAGGATGACACTTTTGCCACTCAGAAAGGGAAGGGCCTCGAGCTTGACGCGCATTTCTGTTTTCACGCTGTCAGAAACCGCGATCGCTGTCGTCAGCTCAGCGACAACAACACCTTTGTGGTCAAGGTACATATCCTCGAAAGCCTGGCCGATCTCATGCAGCGAAAGGAAACGTCCCTTGCGAAAAACCAGGTGAAAGAACGACTGGGTGAGTTTACTGATCTTTCCACCGAAAACGGCATCGAATGTCTTTGACTTGGCATCGCTATTGACGACCGGGGATACCATCATACGGCTGAACTCCTGATGGTTCAGCCCATGGATCAACGCGATGTCCTTATGCACATCTTCAAGTTGACCCGTTTCCAGGGCCAGTGAGAAAAGTGCTTTAGCGTATCTGTTGGCTACCTTGTATTGTCGCATGAGGGGTGTGGATGATGCTTACGATTATCTTTTTCCGAGCAACTGCACGTCATCTGCCAACTGGCGGATATAGCTCTCTTGCTCTGATTTGTTCGCCAGGGAACGGCGGATCACCTTCTCAGAAATCTCGATCACCATGTTACCGATCTGATTCTTGACATCGGTCAGAGCAGCCATCTTCTGATTTTGAAGGGCAATGGTCGCGTCCGCCATGATCTTGCCAGCTTCAAGCCTTGCCTGCTCTTTGGCTTCATTGATGATCTTATCCTTTGTATCCTTGGCCTCTTTGAGCATGGCAGTGCGCTCTTCACGAGCTTTGGCCAGCAACGCTTCGTTCTCACTCTTTAGCTGTGCCATCTCCGACTTCACCTTCTCCGCTGTTGCCAAAGAATCAGCGATCGTCTTCTCCCGCTCGTCCAACGCACTTAGAATGGGTCCCCATGCGAATTTGCGCAGTACGAAAAGAACAATGAGGAAAGCCAACAAGGTCCAAATGATCAGACCAAATGACGGCGTTAAAAGATCCATATATGCTTGTTTGTGTTTGTGTCAAAATGGGAAAATGACTGCACCCGCGGCCCTTTGCTCTGGGTGCAGTTCAAATTCTTTCAGGATCAGACGAACATCGCGAGGATACCAGCGATGACCGCGAACAATGCAACACCTTCAACGAAGGCCGCTGTCAGGATCATGCTGGCACGGATGTCGTTCATGGCTTCCGGCTGGCGGGCAATGGCTTCAACAGCACCCTTACCGATCTGACCGATGCCGATACCGGCTCCGATAGCGGCAAGACCTGCCCCGATGGCACCACCGAAGTTGGCCAAAGGCGTCGCGCTCAACAGAACATACAGTAATTCCATACTTGTTTGTTTGTATTGTGTAAAAAAAAATTTCAGTGATGTCCTTCCTCATGATGCTCTCCCTCGAATGCCTGACCGATGAAGACAGCCGTCAAATTCGTGAAAATAAATGCCTGTATGAAAGCCACCATCACCTCAATGACATAAATGAATACCGCGAAAGCTATAGATACAGGTGAAAAACCCCACCCGATCCCTTTGCTCAATCCACCAAAAATGAAAATCAGGGAGATAAGGCATATGATGATGATATGCCCTGCCATCATATTGGCAAAAAGACGGATCATGAGGGCAAATGGCTTGGTGATGATCCCCAGTATCTCCACCGGCACAAGTATCCCCTTCACAAAACCGGGCACGGGTGGATTGAAAATATGCGACCAGAAATGCTTATTCGTACTGAAAAGGATCACCACGAAAGAGATCCCGGCGAATACAAGCGTAAAGGCAATGTTTCCGGTCACGTTCGCGGAACCAGGTATGAGTCCGAATATATTATTGATCAAAATGAAAAAGAAGACCGTCAGCAGATATGGAAGATACTTCGCATGCTTCACTCCCAGGTTGGGCTTGGCCACTTCATCCCGGACAAAAGTGATCACCGGCTCAATGGCGTTCTGCATGCCGGTAGGAGCCTTGCCGAGACCTTTCCCCTTGTATTTGTTCGCCATACTGACCAGTATCCACGTAAGTAGTATGAGTGACAGGAACATCTGGGTCACGTTTCGGGTCAGGGAAAAGTCATACACCTTAGCATCTGCACGGGGTTTGCCATTGTCATCCACCAGATAAATCTGGCCAGCCTTGAAAACCGGCAGCCCGCCCGCATTTTTCATGGTATCCAAACCATGCGTCGACATGAAATGCCGATCGAGTAACCGGTAACCATGATGAACCGTATGCCCATGATGGAATTTGGAGGACATAAAACCGGAAAACCCCTTTTCGGGTGAGTATAACAACACAGGAAGCGGAATACCAATGGGCTTCTTGATCCCATCAGCACCGGTGATGTCCAGGAAATGATACTCATGGGCATCCATGATATGACTGAAAATCACTTCATTAGCGTCAAATCCTTCCTTTTCCCCATGGGAGGCAGTAGCAGCCTCGTGGCCGTCTTCATGCTGCGCATGAGAAACATGAGGGAATAAAGACATTTGTACGGCAAAAACCGCTACCAATAAGGATTTTAACCGAATGCTATGCATACTCAACCCTAAATTTTGCGCAAAGATAGGGAGGCGTGGCTTAAAAACCACCCCATAGCTAAAATCAGAAAAAAAACACCGAACACACATGGCTATCGGGCAGGCCTACCATCAAGGAGAGGTTGAACCAAAGGGGAACGACCCTGTCAGAAAAGGGTGATCATACCGATGCCCCTGAAAAACAGATCCATTTAGAAAACATTCCGGATCAGTTCCCGGATGATCCGGTTTTACTCTCAGCAAAAAAGCGATCCCATCAGATGCTGTCTTCAAATTGCAATTTATGCAACCGGGCATATGCACCATCTTGCCTCAATAAGTCGTCGTGGTTACCCATCTCACTGACCTTGCCCTTTTCCATGACAAGGATCTTGTCGGCTTTACGAATGGTGGACAGTCTGTGGGCGATCACAATGGACGTCCGTCCGGAGATCAGTGTATCGATCGCATGCTGGATGAGTCGCTCGGATTCGGTATCAACCGATGAAGTGGCTTCGTCGAGGATCAGTACGGCGGGATCATAAAGTACGGCGCGGATAAATGAGATCAGCTGACGTTGCCCCAAAGAGAGCGTCGCACCCCGCTCCCCGACATTGAAATGATAGCCGCCCGGTAAACCACTGATGAAATCATGCATACCAATAAGCTTGGCGGCCTGTTCCACTTCCTCTAACGATATGCGGGGATTGCGAAGGGTGATATTGTCAAAAATGGAACCTGAAAATAGAAATACATCCTGTAACACCACGCCGATATGCTGCCGCAGGTCATTCAGCCTGTATGCGGAGATGTCTACCCCGTCAAGCAGAATATGTCCCTGGTCATGGTCATAGAGGCGGTTCAGCAAACTTATGACGGTGGATTTCCCACTGCCGGTATGACCCACTATGGCAAGTGTCTCGCCGGGTTTCACGGTGAAACTCACATCTTCCAACACAGGCCGGCCTGGTAGGTATGAAAACCCGACATGATCAAAGGATATTTCACCCCTGATGCGAACAGATGCATGACGACCTTCATCTGGTGCCATGTCAGGATTGTCCAACACCCTGAAGACCCGCTCACTTGCCACCATGCCCATCTGCAAGACATTGAACTTGTCTGCGATCACCCGAAGAGGCCTGAACAGCAGGTTCAACAGCAGGATGAAAGAAACGATATTACCCGTGACCCCGGCAGCTTCCTCCGGCGGCAGCATCATGGACTGGTGGGCCGCATACCAGACCAGTAAACCCATCGAGAAGGCCAGGATGATCTCCACGAAAGGAAAGAATACTGAATAGGCGAAGATCGCCCTTACATTCGCATTCCTGTGCTCACGATTGATGTCCATGAAACGCGCCGCCTCCCTTTCCTCGGCAGTGAATGCCTGTATCACCTGCATACCGGTGATATGCTCCTGTACGAATGCGTTCAGTGCCGCAACGGCATTCCGAACCCTGACAAAGGAATGATTGACACTCTCTTTAAAAAAATACGTTCCTATGAGCATCAGCGGAAAAGGGATGAGGCAGACCAATGTCAGCTGCCAGTTCGTAAAAAACATGGCTGCCAGTATGGCGATGATGGAGAGCATGTCGGCAATGATGGGTATGAGCCCTTCCGAAAAAATATCATTAATGGACTCAATATCACTGATGGTGCGGGTCGTCAACGTACCAATCGGAGTTTTATCGAATTGTCGGAGATGGAGGGATAAGACTTTCCCATAGACCTTATTGCGTAAGTCCCTTACGACGGTCTGACCAAGCCAGGCCGTCAGGAATGAAAACAGGAACCGCAGTGCCGTCTCCACGATCAGCATGCCCACCTGGATGATGGTGATATTCAGCAAAAGTACCATCGCCACATTCGGATTCGTGCCGCCGGGTGCAAGAATATCCCTAATGGTATGATTGATGAGCAGCGGACGGACCGGTGCAAGCATCGCCAGCATGACGGACAAGGTGACGGAAGCCCAGAAACGGGAACGATAGGGTCTTGTATAGGTGAATACCCGGCGAAGCTGGCTGAAATCAAAGAGTTTTTTTTTGCCGGGATCCAGAGCCATATCCTTTTACTTGCTTTTTGAACATTGGATGAAAAAAGGAAAATCCCTTTATTAAGGCAAAGTACGAGAAATAATTTCAAGGCTGGAATCTGGCAGAAGAGCATGGCTTAGATCCGATCAGGTTGAATACACACGACACCGGCCGAACCCATAACGGCGGAAGCCATCAACACAGGATATATGTCGATCAATCCGTATGACCTTCATTTTTACGCAGGACTCAGGGGAAATGTCGATTGTTTCAATCAACCTTACCGATGGCCGAATGATAGGCCTTGATGAAAAGTGCACCGAGGTTTTTATGCGGTGGGATATAATTCTCGAAACGCTCCTTTGAGCCTCCGGAGCTGAACTGTGCAGATAGGGCTTTCCACATCGGGACCCATTCAATATCCTTGCCGTTCCGAAGTGATTCGTTCATGCTTCGCAAAATGGGCTCGTTGACCGTTCTTGTTCCCACTTCTTTGGATGAGATGATATGTGCGTCCGGGCATTTATTCAGTACATCATCCAGGTTATGGTACCCGCCACAGGAACCGAGGATCACGATCCGGGCGGATGAAGGCATCTGGGTGATCGTATATTTCAAATGGTAACTATGGCCCCTGTGTATCACGATCGTGGGTGCCAGGCCATTTGCTTGAAGGTGATCAAGCAGGTTCGCCTGCGCTTTCGCGTCCGGGTCGTCCCCTTTGGAATTATCCAACGGCAGGTTTGCATAGATCAACACCTTCCCCCCCTTCAGCGACCGGATCTCCACCCATTCCTTTCCCCTGTTGACGGCCCACTCCGGCTTACCTGAAAAAAGGCCCATATAATTGCCAAATGACTCCATACCATCCTTGTCACCATAAAAAAATACGAGTTGTACGATCCTGCCGGAACTATCCGCCAGTGAACTGTGATCTACCTTGTAGACGGGGGGTATCCCGAGTTTCGCAGATAGATCGACGGATGTATCTGACGATGACCGGAAGATCGTCTGCAGGATATCGTAAATGACAAAACTCCTTTTGTTGCCGGTTCGTTGGCTTGACTCAAGGCTTACCGCGATCTCACGATCGATGAGTTTCTTCACCTGGGGTGTGGTAATGCTGCCATAAGAGTCGGCGACATCCACCGCCTCTTCGAGCCCCTGCGTCTTGTCAAGACCGCGGGCAAAAGCGATCATGAGTCGTTGTGCATTGCTGTCCGGCATGCTTGACAGGAAATCATCCAGCTTATTGTATCCTGCTGCCATTTTAATGAATTTCTTGAAGCGATCGAAACGCACACTCAACAACAGCTGGTCTCCACCACCCAACGATAGACGCTGCATCATCCGCGCATACACACCATTGTAGCTGGATGTATAGATGATATCCTCCCCGAGCACGATGAGATAGTAAAGCTCCTGAGAAGTCAATGGTTCCAGGATCCGGAAACGAACCCCGTCGGACTCATCATGTAATGCATTGATCTGGTTTATGAACACTTCGTCGGCCTTCCGCTTCATCATTCGCGGAAGCTCGATTGAAGCGACAGGTGTATCCCCCGATCGCATCCGGTCTGCATAGCGGATCTGCGTCTGAACCAGCAATCGGAAATATTGCAGGCTGTCCGCCATGGAACGGGAAATCTCCTCCATACTTCGGTGACCATGCATGATCTCATCCAGGAAAGGGAAGTAAAGACGTCCTCTCCTGCTTTCTGATATCTTCGTGATGGCCCTGACGAGGGTATCTTCACTTTTGCGGATAAGTTGTCCTAGCCTGGTCTGCGATGCAGCGGCATAATCATAAAACTGATCCGGGTATCGCCGGGCACAAAGTCGTACAAGGCTATCAGCGAACGAAACGTCATGAAAATCCTCCAATTGCGGGAGCACCCGTTCAGGGTGAATGGCAATGAACTTCCGAAAAGCCCTGGTGCGGGCATCCATATATCCAATATTCTCAAAAAAGACGGATCCAGTATTCAATATGAGGATATGCCCCACTTCGTAAGGGTACTTATCAACCACAGGGGAAACGGACAGACCAATCCGGTCAAGGTCGATCATTTCCGTATAGGCCAGAAACAACAGGATACCCTGTTCCGGTGGCATGACATTCCGGCTTCGACTGTCTAAAAATGACTTCAGAAGCCCTTCGAGACCAGCCAGGTATTTCACTTTGATACGGTGGTCGATTACCCGGCTCTGCTCAATGGAGTCCTGGAGATCATCCGTACGACGCGTGTAGATATCCGTTAGCAGCAGGTTGACTTCCATATCCGCAGTGAGTTCGATCAGGTCATCTGGCTTGCTATCAGACGCAAGCAACTTCATCTGCAACTTATCGATGTCCTCATGCAGCTTCACCCGTCTGATATCAGGTTTCTGGCGGGCGGTGTCCGGCATGGCGGCAGCGTACATGCAACAGAACGCGCTTGCGATTATGGTCGTGAGTAACTTCAACATGGTGCCTGTAGGAATGGCATGACAAATGTATGCCATAACAGGCTATACTGCCATCTGAAGCCTGAGAACTGCCGAAAAATGCCAGATGCTGCGGAATCGGTTAACAATTTCATAACCCCTCTTTTGGTACAAGGACAGCTGTAAACGATAATTTCGTGCAAATAATCTGTTAAATGGATCCGAAAGGGAAGACAATCCTCGTGGCAGATGATGAGCCGGACATTCTGGAGATCATTGGCTATAACCTGAGGACGGAGGGATATGAAGTATTCACCGCCAAAGATGGGGAGGATGCACTGGTAAAAGCCAAATCCCTGAAACCAGACATCATCCTGCTGGATGTGATGATGCCCCACAGGACCGGCATGGAAGTCTGCAAAGCACTGAGATCGATGCCTTCATTCCACGACACCCTTATCGTATTCCTGACAGCACTGAACGACGAGATATCCCATGTAAGGGGACTTGAATTCGGAGCGGATGATTATATCAGCAAGCCCATCAGCCCAAGGGTGCTGGTGACAAAAATCAACTCCCTTTTTCGCCGACACTCGAAATCAGATGAAAGCCAGATCATCCATCAGGGAGATATCATCATTGATCCCGCTCAGTTCCTGGTGATCTATCAAGAGACGAACATCAGCCTGGCAAAAAAAGAATTCGAATTGCTATATCTCCTCGCATCAAGACCCGGCAGGGTTTTTCTCAGGAACGAGATCCTCACGCAGATCTGGGGATCGGAAGTCATAGTCGGTGACCGTACGATCGATGTCCATATCCGGAAGATCCGACAGAAGCTCGGGATAGACTGCATCACGACGGTGAAGGGCGTGGGCTATAAATTCGAAATCTAGACCGCCAGGGCCAGTCGGTGATGGACAGGAAAAAACCGCACGTCTGGCATGGGCTTAAAAATCTGGTCCGAAATCTTCTGAGCCTAAGCAATAAGATGTAATTTGAAGGAACATCCCACACCTAAAACACTCAACCCCTAAAATAATAATGTTCGATACCAAGAACATCCCCCCTCGTCAAATGGCCCTGTTCAATGCCATCACGATTTCAGTGGTGGCGGCGTTGACGAATTTCATCTTCAACAGGGAATGGTGGGAATCACTGGCGACATTTGCGGGCCTGTTCATCCTGACATACTCCCTCACTTATTTCATCATACAACGATTCATCTTCCGTAAGATAAAGCTGATCTATAAGTTCATTTATCAAACGAAAGCCACAAAGCGGGAGGAGTTCTATTACAAGAACATCCTGCCACAGAAAAGCATGAAGGAAGTCAGTGAGGACGTGGAAAAATGGGCTGAACAGAAAAAAGCGGAGATAGAACTGCTGAAGCAGAATGAGGCGTACAGGAAGGAATTCCTTCAGAACCTTTCACACGAGATCAAGACTCCGATTTTCGCCATACAGGGATATGTGGACACCTTGCTGAACGGGGCGCTCGAGAATGAATCGGTGAACCGGAAATTCCTGAACAGCACGGCAAGGAACATCGACCGGCTTGTGAACCTGATCGACGACCTTGATGAGATCTCGAGGCTTGAGTCGGGCGAACAGATCCTGAACAAATCGAATTTCGTGATCCAGGATCTTTTCAGGGATGTCTTCGAATCCCTTTCCATAAAAGCAAAGGACAAGCAAACCTTGCTATTAGTTAAAAAAGGCTGTGAATCCCCTGTGGTGGTACATGCCGATAAAGAAAAAATCCGCCAGGTATTGATCAATCTGGTCGATAACGCCATCAAATACGGCAAGATCAACGGCATGGTGGAAGCCAGTGTCTACAACACTGATGGCAAAAACATACTGGTGGAAGTGAGTGATGACGGTATGGGGATCGCAGAGGAACACCTGCCGAGGGTTTTTGAGAGGTTCTACCGTACCGACTACGGCAGGAGTAGGAACATTGGCGGTACCGGCCTCGGACTAGCGATATGCAAACACATCGTGGAAGCCCACGGCCACAGCATCCATGTGCGGAGTAAGCCGGAAGTTGGCACGACCTTCGGATTCACACTCAACATTAAGGTGGATTGACCCGCTTCCGTCTATGCTGCATCGTTGACCGCAACATTTCCCCCTTCCAGCACCTTATGCCGCCTATTGAACCATGTGAGTGAAGATACAATGGTGACCGTTCCGATAACCGAGAAGAGGGCGACCCCCCAGGCAAAATAATTCGACCAGCTGATATCGAATTTCATGGACTCCTTGGTGACCATCAGGATCACACTGCCCAGGTACCCGAAAGCATCCGTGATATACATCAGGAAACCCACATTCGCTGCCATGCGGAAACTTGCGATGAGGCGTTCAAAGAAGATGCTGTTGAATGGAATATATGCCATATATAAGCCGAGACCGGTGAGTTGCATCCAGGAGGCTCCTGCCATTCGGCCGGTGATGAACAATACCGATGAGATCCCCCCCAACAGGAAGCCTGCAAGAATGACCATATGCACCAAACGCAATGCCAGCATGTTCCGCCTTACCAGCACAAGAGAACCCATCATCAACAGCACAACGATGGAAGTGATCGTCTCCGTACGGGTGAAAATCGCATAGTTCGATCCGTAGCCAAGCTCCCGCCACATGTTGGCCATGTAGTTGTCGCGTATATCCCGGAGGATGGTCAGGAAGACATAGGTGATGGTCACCAGCAGGATACCCGTTCCAAGCGCCTGCATCAACTCCTTTCGGTTCTGTCGTTTCATTGGAATTCGACGGGTCCGTTCCTGCTCATCCCGGGCATCAGGGGGCGGAATACGCTCGATCAGGAACAGAAAAAAGGCAAGCGGCAGCGCAAAGACCGCACCGGTCATGAATGGCATCCATTTTTCCGGCACAGCATGCTCCATCATCAGCCATTTGCCAACAGAACGACTGAACCCTCCTGCAAAAATGAAACTCACTGCCATGACGGAACCTGTCAGATCCGTCGTCCGACGCCCCTCCACATAACTGAAGATGACGCCCCACAAGAACCCAAGCATGAATCCATTGATGAAAAAGCAAATAAGTCCGAACCAATCAGGAGTCACCGCAAACAATAATAGGCAAAACCATGAAATGCCCACCAGCACACTCACCGTGATCCACCTGCCAGTCCGCCTCAAAGAAGAAATGAAGAGGATCCCGTAGAATTTGCTGAGCATGTAGCCGATCACCTGACTGATGATGAGCATCGTCTGATAGGAGAACGTACCGATCTGCATGCCATCAAAAGCTGCAACAGTAAAGGCCTTCCGATAAGCGAAAACCGACGCATAAGTCAGGAATGCTACAACTGAAGTGTACAAGGCAAGCATGCCCGGCTTGTCAGCAAAATATCCTTGCCTGCCTGTGGATCGGAGACTATTCAAAACAACTGATTGATATGGCAACGTTTCCGTGATCAGCGAAGCGTACTTCCTCCGTCCGGGTTGAAAGACCCATAAGATACGGACTTTCCATATTTAAAAATCAAAGACAGCGGCTATTGTGGCAGAACGTCCCATGCCATTGATGCCAGAACCATGTGTACGGTAGTCCTGATTGAGCAGATTATTCAGATAGACTCTGATCGTAGCCACACCAAAATGACAAGACCCGAACAGGTGCAGGACATTATACCCGGGGGTACCTCCTTTTGGTATCCGGTTATCTGATTTATCTCCCGCTTGCAGCCTCCGTTGCGGATCAGCATGGTCGAATAATATACCAGCCCGAAAGCCCCCTTCGCCATATTCAGCAGAGAGGCGGCTGTTGAAGGGAGGCATGCGCCTGAGCGGCTCGTCGCGGGTGATGCTCTGGCCATGGGTCAATGCGGCAGATCCGGAAAACCGCCATCCCCGGAAGGGACGATAATCCACCATGGCCTCAAACCCACGGATGACGCCTCTTTCAACATTCTCCTTTTGATAAACATCATACCCACTGATCACTTCGCCCGTCTTGACTCTTGTGATGAGATCTCGAAGTTCTGATCTAAAAACGGCGGCGTAACCGTTGAATTTTGGTGTCACATATTTGATCCCGAATTCTGTATTCAGGGATTTCTCCGGACTCAGGTCATAAGCGGGCACCTCATATCGAAAGTCAACGATCCCAAGGGTTCCCATATCATCGATATTAGGTGCCCTGAAGCCTTCGCTGGCATTGGCGTATAGGAAAAAGGATGTCCCGATCCTATAATTCAACCCACCCTGAAAAACAAGTGCACTTGGTGTAAGACTAACCTTCCCTAGCGTAGCATCTGTGATGGCTGCACGATACAGGTTGTAGCGAAGGCCACCCTCGATCTGCAGCCTTCCAAAGTCCAGATGATGCAAATTGTACAAAGCAGCATTGAGGTATTTTGAATCATCGGGATACAGACCCCGAAGCGATGTCCTTGTTCCATTATCCAGATGTGTGTCCACCCTCGAACTCCGTACCCTATCGATATACACTTCCAACCCGGTATTGGCCTTCCAGCGATCTGCGATCTGCAAAAACAGGTCGGCACCGGCGGAAATCGTCGACACTCGATCGTCTTCAACGCGCAAAACACGGCTTGTCCGCTTACGCAGATAGCGGTCTTCATTAACCTGCTGAACATTTGCAAACATACTCAGCTTGCCGGAGTAGCTCTTCATAATGGGCTTTTCAAGCCGGATATACGCGAACCCCCGTTCTATCGGATCAGAATCATTGACAGCGAAATCCTCGAGGACGTATTTGTGGTAAACAGGCACATCCTGTTGCCGGAGATAATGCATGGCAGCGGTCAACACCCACTGATCTCCAAGGTCCGCCATCGCCTTCAGGTCAATGGACCCTTCCCGATAGCCTGATGGTCGCTGGAAGCCTGTCGTGTCGCCTCCTGCCAGATCTCCGAATTTCTTCCCGGAAACACCTGCCACAAAAGCAAACCGTTCACCTTCGAATCTCACCTCTGGCCGGAACGTATATTCCATGCCGGAAGTAGAGAGCCTTGTGAGGACTTTCTCTTTCCACTTGGGTTTTTGCCTGAACTGCAGGTCGGTGGTGAAGATATTGATCACACCCGTCAAGGCATCGCTGCCGTACTGCACCGAACCGGTACCCTTGACGACTTCGATGCGCTCGACGATCTCCGGCTCTATCAACGTCATATACTGGTTCGGGCCATACCGGAAAACCGAATTGTTGAGTCGTATGCCATCCACCATGATGAGGGTCTGATTGCCGGTAAGTCCCCTCAGGAAAGGGGATCCCCCGGCGTGGTTGGTCTTCTGGATGAACAAGCCAGGTATGCCGCTGAGAGACTCAGGAACCGTCCGGGATGCCTGGCGCTCGGCATCCTTTCGCGTAAGTATGTTCACCGTATACGGAAGCCGAGATGCCAACGCACTGTGGCGTGTCGCTGTCACAACAACCTCTTCCATATTCCTTGCCGTATCCGCCTGATCCTGAGCAAAACCATGCACACATGAAAGAAGCATATTCCCCAATATGAAAACAAGTGCCGCCACCCGTTGACAGGATGGTCCAACTTGTACACTCAGATCAACCATGATAAAAAGTTGAGGCTAAATGTAAGAAAAAAAGAGATGTCGTCGGGTGCAGGAAGAAGGAGCGATTTCAAACGCATCGATCCCGCAGCACCTGTAGGGTCTGAAAAACCTTTCACCCGAACTGAAATACCATGCATGCATCAGTCGTTGACAAGAAACCTTTTCGGATCAATTAATTCGGCAAAACGATCCCACGATCACCTCTCAGAAAAATACAATCCTCACGAATATGTTCATTTGAAAAAATATCAGTGCCGATATGCATCAATGAAGATAACTCAGACCACAATGTCATCGTACCCTCATCCACCCACTCCCGGAACTGATGCTCGGTTTTGTTGCATTGGGAAATGTGTCGGGTCAATTGATCGATCTGAAAAGACCGGTGAGATATACATGTTTCAAAACGTCCTGCATCCATTGCATTGCAGTACTGCTCGAAATGTCCTTCCACCGGCACGACCATGATCGGCTTGCCCAGATACATCGCCTCGCATACTGATTCAAAACCCGCAGTAGTGGCAACCCCTTTGCATCTCGCCATCATATCCATGAACACTACGTCATCCAGGGCATGGAAGGTCAGATCATCACTGAACTTCCAGCTACCCCTATGCACATCCCGCACCACCTGACTATCAGTGAAACAATGCATCTTCACCCCAGGATTCAAATGATTCCAGCATTTAATTTCATCCAGATACCCACTATTCACCAGATAGATCAGGATGAAATCCTCATGACTGACAATTTTTTCGAAGATCATCTTCCTCAGCAAAGGAGATATCACCACAAGCTTTCGGTTATTCGACACCGGTAGTTCGTACATGGATATGGCCATTATCCTGTCTGAAAAAAGTGATGTGAAACGGGTGTACCCCCTTAATAATTCACGCTGTAACCGATTCCCTTCCGGAAAAACGAAATCCTCATGCAGATACACATACTGATGGGCTATGGACAACACTTTTCCACCATAAGCATGAATCGATCGGTACATAGGAACCAACGGCTCGTATAAATTTATGATGAGGTCGGGGTCGTGGTATTTCACCAGCCGGTGCATGATGCGCAAACTCCTCATGAAGGCCGGGAACTTCAGGATATTGAAGAGGACCGTCCGACCCAAATGAATGGACTTGTTCCCTTTCTTATGAAATTTAGGGCTGACAACCGAGATGACAGGTACTTTGATCTGGCGCGTGAAAAAATCAGGTGGCTTTTTGTATTCATCCCCACCAATGATCATACAACATACTTCCATCCCCAGTTTTTCCAACATTTCATATAGGGTGATTGCTTGCGTAAGATGCCCCCTCCCCTCTCCCTGGATGACAAACATGACGGTTTTTTTCTTCATATGGATATTCATGGGATATGTGACAGGTCAAAATGCAGTGGAAAAAACACGGTCCGTGAGATCCCGGTAATGAGCATCCGTAAATGGCCCGGGATCGTCTGACTCATCGCTGCCTGTATCATGGAATGTTGCTGCCCAGTCAGCATAATGGATGATATTCCATTTACCGTCAGGGGTTTCCACCAATGCACTCAGGGTCTCCACCCAGTCACCACTATTGAGGTAATGGATCCCATTAAGGTGTTTGTTCGCCGGCTGATGGATATGACCACAAATGACCCCATGACATTTTTCCGCATTGGCCACTCCACATAATTCAGACTCATAGTCCGTAATGAAGGAAACCGCTTTTTTCACTTTCTGCTTGACGATCTGCGACAGCGAATAGTATGGAAGTCCCTTCGCCCGGCGATATGCATTGTAATGCCTGTTCATCCAAAGCAGAAAAGTATATCCGGTATCCCCCAGCTGGGCAACCCACTTGAGTTTCGTGGTGACCGAATCAAAAATATCTCCATGCACGACAAAATAGCGAAGACCGAATGAATCATGGATATGGGTTCTGACAATGGAAAAATTACCAAAGGACAACGGAATGACCTCGTCCAGGAAATCATCGTGGTTTCCCCGGAGATAAACCACCTCCGTACCCGTCGAAGAAAGCCATTTCATGAGGAGCTTGAAGAATGCAGTATGCTTCTTCTTCCATTTGCCCGATTTTCTGAGCTGCCATCCGTCAATGATATCCCCGTTAAGGATAAGTTTGTCACATGTGTGATTCCTCAGGAAATGCACGACCTCACGCACATGCGAATTCCGGATGCCAAGATGAATGTCGGATAATACAATGGTCTTGTAATGCGATTTCAAGGATTGGTTTTCCCGAAGTTCCGCATATGAAATTTCGTAATGGTGATCCTGATGTTAAACTTGGATGAAGTTACCGTTACCTGAATATTAAGCCGTCCCTGGAGGTGACCGGAAAATGAGGCCAGCACAGACCTCGACATGGATCCTGGACCCGGGGATATTACCGTTCCAGTATCAGGTCGGCCGCCACCGGGAAATGATCGGAAGGAAATTTTCCGGTATACGTATCCGTTAGTACGGCCCAGCGCCTGACAGCGAATTGCCTCGTGATGAAAATATGATCGATGACATCCTTACCGACAGCATCCGTCCGGAAAGAATTGAAACTGCCATTGGGCTCGTATGCCAGCTTCGCCCTACCGTATGCATCCGCCAGCAGATCCGACTTTGCGAACTCCAAATACCACTCGCTATCCCTTCCGCCATTGAGGTCTCCCATGAAGATGACCGGATCCTTACCGGCGATGGACCGTATCTTTTTCATCACAAGCCTGCTGCTCTCTATCCTTGCCTTGATCCCTCGATGATCGTAATGTGCGTTGAAGACAAAAAATTCCGCACCACTCATCCTGTCCTTCAACCTCAGCCAACTACAGATCCTGTTGAGGCTGGCATCCCATCCGGGTCCGGGAATATCCGGCGTTTCCGACAACCAGAAATCCCCACTGCGGAGCACATCGAACCGGTCCTTCCTGTAGAAGATCGCAGCATGCTCACCGCCTGTCAGGCCGTCTTCACGTCCCCGACCATAAAAAGTAAATTCAGGCAAAGCGGCAGAAAGGTCCTTCAGCTGGTTGATCAATCCTTCCTGAGTGCCGAAAAGATCGAATCCGTGGTATCGGAT
>JBIKIB010000033.1:0-16893 GCA_044361845.1 Chitinophagaceae bacterium
TTTGTTCGGGGTCGACGGACAGATCATAGAGCTCTTTACCTACCAGTCGCCAGGTTCCACGCATCACACAGTAATCCTTGTACTGCGTAAGAAACCTGTCCCGCTGGGTATCCGCGATGTAAATTTTGGCAGGATCACTTTTCCCTGACCGGAGATAAGGCACCAGTGATTCTCCCTCTACAGCGGAATTCTTTGAAGATATACCACACAGATCCAGCAGCGTGGGCAGAACATCCATGCAGGATGCGAGTTGCATAACATCTTTTCCCCCGGTCAACTGCATCTGTGGGAAACGCATGAAGAAAGGAACCCGATGTCCACCTTCGTAGGGTTGTGCTTTCACCCCACGCATACCCGCGTTGAAACCCTTTTTCACAAACCCATTTTCATCAACCATCACGCCGGCTTTATTGGATGTACCGTTGTCGGATGTAAAAATCAAAATGGTGTTTTCCGTTAGCTTCAATTCATCCAGGCGGGCAAGGAGCCTGTTCATATTATCGTCGATATTCGCGATCATACCACAAAACACAGGATCCACGACGGATGGATCATTCAGATATCTCTCCGTATTTTTTTGTGGCGCCCTGTGTGGCTGATGGGGTGCATTCAGGGCAAGATAACAGAAAAAAGGCTGGCCGGTCTTACGCTGACGCTCTATGTATTCTGTAGCTTCATTGAACCAGATATCCGTACAATAGCCTTTGAACTTCTCAGGCACCCCATTCCTGATATACACATCATCAAAGTAATCATTGCCCCAGTGGTCGGGGGTTTGTCCTACCCCACCACCACCATGCATGAGTGTGTATTGAAATCCTCTATCCTGAGGACGCATGGGTTTGTTATCTCCTAAATGCCACTTGCCGAACAAGGCCGTATGATATCCGTTGTTGGATAAGATCTCAGGCAAGGTCTTGATCCCTGGTCGCAGATGCGAACGATTGATGATCGTATGCCATACTCCGATATTGTTGTAATGTCGGCCCGTCATCAAAGCTGCACGCGTCGGAGAACAGGTGGTTCCAGTGTGGTAATTCGTCAGTCGCATACTTTGTGCATGGAGACGGTCAATACCGGGCGTTTGCATGATCGGGCTTCCGTGGCAGCTAAGGTCACCGTAACCAAGGTCATCCGCGATGATGAAAATGATATTTGGTTTCTGTTGTGCAACCACGCTTACCGGCACGAGGAAAAACATGCAGAAGATCGTCAGCAAAAAACAGCGCATCCATATCGACTGGGAGGTTCGGTTAAATTTCGTATCCGTCATGGGGGTAATGTTTGTTTCCAGCTTTGCCAATGCTGCTGCATTTTCGCGACCTGATCAGGATATGCCTTTGCCAGATCACGGGCTTCAAATGGATCCTTCCATACCTGATACAGCTCAACACGCCTGGTACCTGTATGTTGCAGTAGTTTCCAGCCATTCATCAAAACAGCACTGTTCATCCATTGGGTTTTATGATCTGGCCGTGAAAAACGCCACTCCCAGAACAGCGGTTTTTCCCGTTTCCAGGCCCTTCCTACGAGGACCGGATGAAAGGATTCTCCATCGCCTTTGAATGATTCATCAAGGGGGATGCCTGCGATACTACAAAAGGTCGGTAACAGATCGACACTCGAGATGATGGTGGTTGAATCCACTTTATGTTTTGGTATCCTGCCGGGGTAGTTCACCATGAAGGGAACGACAACACCACCTTCATAGAGACTGCGCTTACCTCCCCGGTACGGAGCCGCCGTACCCGCGGCACCGGCTGCAACGGTATTGGACTCCGGACCATTGTCGCTTGTAAAAACGATCAGTGTATTTTTTTTGAGGTCAAGTTCGTCGAGTTTACGGAGCAGTCTTCCGATCTGTTTGTCCGCTTCGCGGATAACGGCAAAATACGTCTGTTCGGGTTCTGGCACGTCAAGAAAATCCTTTCGCTGTGCTGCACTGGGCAATAAGGGACTATGCGGCTCCTTCAGCCAAAGATTGATGAAGAAAGGCTTACTTTGATGGCGGATGATGAAATCGATGGATGCATCGACTGCCAGCTCAGCAGCATGTTGATTCCAGACAAGATCATCATCCATATAGCGGGTGTCAGGCCATGGCTGGATACCATTCCAGGTAGGTCCATTGCCGTTCCATACCCGTGCTTCATCATAACCATAACGCGTAGGCGATGGTGCCGAAAGATCCCCGTTGGGAAGGCCACCACCACCCAGATGCCATTTGCCGAAATGTCCCGTTGCATAACCCGCCTTCCGGAATAAAGCGGGCAAGGTGTTCGCGATGGTGTCCGGTAGCCAGTCCGGCATACCACGCCTGGCGTTTTCCGCATTCCCGGCAAAATGACCATGTATGCTATGCCGTGCCGGAAACTGACCGGTAAGCATGGATGCACGACTCGGAGAACAAACACCGCTCGTAACATGAAACCGGGTGAAGATCAAACTTTCTTCAGCGAACCGATCCAGTACAGGGGTTTTAATAGCGGTATTCCCGTGTGCTCCCAGATCACCAAAGCCCCAGTCATCGGTGCAAATGAATATGATGTTCATTCGCTCAGTGCGTGCCATTCCTTCATGCTGAGACAATACCCCGATAGGGCATAGCATCAGTTGGATGAGTAAGGAAAGGAATGCTTTCTGTGCGTTGGATCGTTTCATGTAAGGACAAGGTCTGCTGAAGGGTCAATAACCTGGGTTTTGAGTCATTTTCGGATTAACCCCAACTTCAGATGTGGGAATAGGAAAAAGAAGATATTTAGTTTCAAAAGCAACCTTTGTATTCGGCGCTATCCTTCCACCCACCCAGGTTCGGCTTGTAGCATTAAAGACCGGCAAACCATTCGTGACCGGAAGCAATTCAGAAGCATACAACTGCTCATACATCGTTTTACCATTGGGCGCACGCATGCGTACGAGATCGAACCATCGCTGTCCTTCACCCACGAGTTCCAGTCCGCGTTCATCAAAGATCCTCCGACGAAAGGTCTCTTTGGTCAACCCAGTCGCGGTCAGTAAAGCAGGAGTGGTCCGCACTGTACCATTGGCATTCCTTGCCCGTGTCCGCAGCTGATTGAAAGCCGCCAAGGCAGCGACACTCGGGCCGCTTATTTCGTTCTCTGCTTCCGCTTTTATGAGCAATAATTCAGCATATCGGATCACGGGGAAATCATTCTCATAATTCCTGGTATCAAGCGGTGCCGGATCCACGAATTTATTCAGGAATGGCTGCGTAAGGGTCAGTTCTCCAGTTGCAGGAATCCGGGGGTACGTGACCGTCATTCGGTTATTCACCGTATTCAAAAACCGGGTGTTGAAAGCCACTTCACTACGATAGTCGTTGAGGTAATCACCCGAGATCATCCGATCATAAAACCAGGGTTGTAAGCGCCATTGTCCATTCGGACGGGTCCATGTGCCGATCTCAGACCCCAATGACGAGGCCAAAGAAGCACCCGGATCACGGGTATACTGGAAACCGAAGATGACCTCTTCGTATGCCGCTCTTTCCTTGGTGATATCCCACAGGTCGGCATAATTCGGGAGGAGTCGATACTGATTCGACAAAATGACGCTATCGGCCCAATCGCGTGACTTTCCGTAGGATGTCTGTGCACCGGAGGCGTTGCTGTTCAGATCCTGATAGTTACCATATGTCAGGTATGCCAAAGCCGCCATGGACTGTGCGGCACCTTTGGTCGAATTCCCGAATTCCGCAGTGGCCTGCTGGCGATAGAGCGGCAAGCCGGCCGCCGCTTGTTCGAAATCCTGCAACAACTGCCGATACACTTCATCGACACTGTTTCGGGGCAGATAGAAATCAGATGATGCATCGATCGGTTCGGTCCGCAGCGGAACACCTCCGAACATCCGTACCAGTAAGAAATATGAAAATCCACGCAGGAACTGCAACTCACTTTTTGTTTTTGCCTTGAATTCAACCGATGCGTCTGCAGATTCGAGATATTTCAGGAGTGTGTTCGCGTTGTTGATGACCGCATAACAGGTATTCCATGGCTCAACAAAATATCTTGATTGTGGGGTATAGAGCTTCTGTGAAAAAACAGCCGCATCTCCCTGTGTTCCGGAAAAATTATCCGCACTCAGGATGAGCGGTGTGATCACGGCATTCTTGAAGCAATTGAATCCCGACAACTGCGCATACATGCCGCTGATCTGCAGATTGATGTCTGATGGTTTTTGACTATAAGTCGCTGTAATGGGTGTATCGACCAGCTTCTCTTTCAAGCAGGATGAGAAGATCATTATGGTCAACAGTGATGGTAGAATGAACTTGAATGTGAAATGCATAAATTATATTTTTAAACCGACCGATTAAAAGCCCACGTTCACACCAGCAGAAAAGCTGCGAACCTGTGGTATACTGCCAAAATCAACACCGGGTGTAAGGCTGGACTCGCCCTTCGCATTGATCTCCGGGTCATATCCGGTATATTTAGTCACTGTCAACAAGTTGATGCCACTGGCAAAAAGCCTGGCAGTCCTGAAAATACTTTTCTTCGATATATTGAACTGATAGGATAAGGTGGCAGTCCGCAAACGAATGAAGGATGCGTCTTCCACAATAAAATCAGAAAATCGTTGTCTGAATGACAGACCGCTAGCCGTCGGCCTTGGGTACCGGTTACTGGAGCCTTCTCCTGTCCACCGACCATCAAAAGCTTCCTTGGAGACATTCAAGCGATATCCCGCATAATTTCCGTCCAGCTGGAATCGATTCAGATTCACGACATCCTGACCGATATTTCCAGCAATGAGAAAATTCAAGTTGAACTGCTTCCAGGTGATATCATTCGTCACACCAAAAACAAAACGAGGATATGGATTACCGATGATGGTCCGGTCATTCAGATCGATCTTACCATCGCCGTTGATATCAGTGAATTTAAAATCACCGGGTTTAGGATTGACAGGATCGGTGGGACCTGCTGTAATTTCAGCCTGATTTTGATAGATCCCCGAGATCCGATATCCCAGGAAAGAACCAATAGGAAGTCCAGGACGGGCTACATGTACCGGAGCATTCATCTGCAAAGTGCCAGATTGACCATAATTCGGACCAAGGATCTCGCCTGTATTTCCCAATGACAACAACTTGTTCGTGTTGAAAGAAATATTTCCGCTCAGATTCCATTTCACCTTACCCTGTGTCAATCTCGTATCGATTTCCAATTCAAAACCACGATTTTCGACCTCTCCGTTATTGACGGCATAGGAACCGAAGCCAGTGGAGCCGGGGAGCGTTAAATTCAACAGCAGGTCTGTTGTCTGCCTGTTGTAATAATCCATCGTAATGCGAAAACGCCCTTTAGCAAGTCCGATATCGATGCCTGCATTGAACTGTGCGGTGGTCTCCCATGCGAGATTCTGATTTTCAAAGGAGTTGAGCGTGAGGGCGGTGAGAAAACCTCCTCCGAATGATCTGCGGATCGTTCTCAACCTGCTTTGTGTGGACCCCACGGCAATGGCCTGGTTGCCGGAAAATCCATAACTGGCGCGCAGTTTCAACTCAGAAAAAAAGTCTTGCGACTTCATGAAAGATTCGTTGTGTACATTCCATCCCAAACCGACTGACGGGAAAAAAGCCCATTTATTATCCTGGGCAAGACGGGATGAACCATCCGCCCTGCTTGTCAGTGTCATCAGAAAACGATTATCGTACACATAATTCACACGACCCAGTACAGATGCTAGGGCCCAGTTCACATTCGTGGTGACCGGCACCTGTGGATTACTCGCGATCTGGAAATTATTGAACCCGAGATTATCATTGGGAAAATTGGTGGCGGTGATGCCTACGCTTTTAGCATTCCATGCCTGCCATGTATAACCAGCGACCGCATTCAAACTGTGCTTTCCCTTGAACTTTTTATCGTAGGTAAGGGTGTATTCTGTCAGATAATTGAAATTGTTGCCCTCAATACGATTGGCCAGGCCATTATTTGCATTCCCGATGAAGGTCCCTCTGGGCATATACACCTCACGGGTTGTTTGCGCATTGTTCACCCCGGCGTTGACCCTGAATGTCAGAGATGGGGTGACTTTATAATCTGCGAATACATTGACAAGAAGGTTGAGGTTCCTTGAATGATCCCTTAGATTTTCTATCAAGGTCAGCGGGTTCCCTTCCAGGAGATCGTTAACATCTCCGGATACAGGATCAAAGGGCGCATCAAAGGGTCGGAAGAAGAGCGCACCGCCCACTGCAGACCCGGAGGTTGCACCATTGCTGTGCGACTGGGTCGCCATTTGGTTGCGTGTTAAAACAGCATTCATGCGCGTGCCAAAACTCAGCTTGTCAGAGATGTTCCTGTCCATATTCAAGCGGAATGACCCACGCTGAAAACGGGAGTTTTTAACGATCCCCTCTGCATCCGTATAGTTCAATCCCATCAGGTATTTGAACTTGTCCGTACCGCCGGAGATGGATAGCTGATGGTCTTGCGAGAGTGCTTGCTGATAAATGAGATCCTGCCAGTTGCTATTGATGCCTTGTAAGGAATCTATCTGTGCTTTAGTGAATGCCGAATCCAGACCGCTGTTGAAATTCGCCTCGTTGGCAAACAACAAATAATCCGCAGAATTTAAGATATCGATCTTTTTACGCAGGCTACTGACATCGAACCGCGCACTGTAATTGATCCTTTCTCGTCCGGCCTGCCCTTTTTTGGTGGTGATGATCACAACCCCATTCGCACCCCTTGATCCGTAAATTGCTATGGAGGACGCATCCTTCAATACTTCTATGGACTCAATATCGTTTGGATTCAAATTGGCAAGTGGATTCGAACGTGGCATATCTGACGTCCAGTTATTCGCCCCTGTGGTTGGTGTGACGCTTGAATTCTCCGACTCGATCGGATAACCATCCAAAATGATCAAGGGCTGGTTGGAGCCTGAAATCGAACTGGCTCCCCGGATCAAAAATGTGAGCCCACTACCAGGTGCACCAGTATTCTGTGTTATCTGTGCACCGGCCACACGCCCCTGCAGGTATTGATCGACTGATAGGATCGGGGTCTGAGCGGCATTCTCGGTTTTTATCTTACTGACGGATCCGGTCAGATCACTTTTGCGCACACGTCCATAACCCACAACGACAACATTTTCCAGTTCACTCGTATTCTGCTCCAACTCCACATTGATCGTTCTACGGTCTCCTACCCGGGTCTCATAGACCATATAACCAACACTTCCGAATGTCAAGATCGCGTTTCGGTTGGTCACGCTGATCGTATAACGTCCAAGATCATCCGTCAGCACAATATTTCGCGTACCCTTCTCCGTGATCGTCACCCCGACCATGGGTTGACCCTGACTCTTATCTTTTACCGAACCGGATATTTTTATCTTATCCTGGGCAATGGCCTGGGATGATATCCATAAGAAAACCCATCCCAGGAACAGGGATGGACGTAGAAATGCCCGCATGCATGAAGCAAATGAACGGCATCTGAGAGGTTTGGGCAGCAATCGCATACTGATGAATTTGTCGTAAATATACTTTTCGATATGACCGGAATACTTATTCATATTTGCATAAACAGCCACTATGTTATCATGACTTTATAAAGCCACTCAAACCCAGAGACCCAACCTGGACAATATAAAGAGGTCTCAGGCAAACATGGAAAGCAATCGATGTGATGATGTCTGCACGGTAACATTCATTGATTCAAGGACTATAATGCACGGTCGAGGTGCACATATCCACCATCCACATGTATGAGCTGACCGGTGGTGTGACTACTTTTTTCTGATAAAAGAAATAAAACAGAAGAAGCGATTTCAGCGGTCGTGGTCATTCGGTTTTCAAGAGGAATGCGGGCCGTGATCTCTTTGAGCTTCTCCACCGGATGATCGAAACCCTCAATCCAGCTGGCATACAATGGCGTATAACATTCTGCTACGATCACCGAATTGACCCGGATCCCATACCGCAACAATTCAACCGCCCATTCTCTTGTCAGTGCATTGCGGCCGCCATTGGAGGCGGCATATCCAGATGTTCCACCCTGACCGGTTTCCGCTGTCTTGGAACTGATATTGACGATGGCACCCTTTGACTCGATCAGAGCGGGCAATGCGTGATGCGCCATCAGATAGTAGTGTATCAGATTTTTATGCAGGCTTGCAATAAAGGCCTGATAATTTCCGCCTTCCAAACCTATACCGTCGTTGACCCCTGCATTATTAACCAGACCATCGATCCTTCCACAGATGCCCATTACCGCTGTGACAACATTTTCGCATGCATCAGGATCAGTAAGTTCGGCAAGGACCTGATGGACCCGATACCCCATGCCCAGTAACTTATCCCGAAGCAAAATATTATCCACTTCATGATGACCGATGATCACAGGAACAGCACCTTCCATGGCTAATGATTCAACGATCCCTGCACCAATGCCTTTTGCACCTCCCGTTACCATGAATATCTTATCGCGTAATCCCAGATCCATATTGATTTTTTTATCTTTAAAATAGCTTGCTACAATGAAACCTATATTATGTTTCAATTCTCCCAGTGACCGAACCAACTGCGAGATCCTTTTTTGTTGCATGGTTCGATTTTTCGCATTACTTAAAATGATCTTTTCATCGCTGAAGTATTATTCACGAAAAATATCATGCCCTAGATCATGTCAGCGAGTAGCACATTGGATGATACACATAAAATAACTTCTGAACTAACATGGTACATGCTTTTTGAGATGCCAAAAAAAATTCTTGATTGAATAATGGTCAGCGTACTTGCAACTATGAGCATCAGAACATGAAGCTTCCGCAATCAGGATCTCACACGTGTATCCGATATGAGACTTCATACAATCCGACGACATAAAACCATACGGCCATCCTTTGCAACCATACAGGCCTCGAGATCCACACATGATCTCAATTAGCATATGGTCGATTGATTTTTAATTATTCAACCAAATGAAACCACCGTCAATTGGATAATCGCATCCTGTGATAAAGGCTGCTTCATCTAAACATAGGTATAAGGCAAGATGTGCCACTTCAACCGGTATGGCCATGCGACCTATCGGTTGTGATGAACTGAGCATCCGGAAAATCTCATCCTCTCTACCAGGATAATGTTGGCGGATGAATCCATCCACAAAAGGAATATGCACCCTCGAAGGTGAGATGGAATTGCAACGAATCCCATCTTTCAGATCATCACGTGCCACAGTAATCGTCACGGCCTGGACGGCGCCCTTGCTCATGCTGAGGGCAAATCGTTCGCTCAGCCCGACATAATTCGCGATCGAAGCAAATTTGACTATGATACATGATTTTCGCTCCATCATGCCTGGATGCACTGCGAGAAGCATCTTGTGGCCCCCTTTTACAGCAACGTGAAAGACCCTGTCAAAGTCAGCTTCAGATGTGTCATGAGCCTTTCCGATATGAGATATTCCGGCGCAGTTGACGAGGATATCAAAGGTTTCGGATGATCGTCTTTTATTGGAGACACATCATACTCAAGAAAAATACCTCCCATACCTATCCCTGCATGAATGATGCGATGCCATGAAAGAAAGCCACTAAATGAAGATGATATCATCATCGCCAACAGTTCGGAATCGTATCAGATCACCCTGTAAAATACTTCAGCTGATGATGCTTAATATTCACTCTTCAATACTCAAAGCTAACATTCAACCTTCATGATATATTTATGGTGATTGACAGAAATCAACACTATGTTGGCGAGTAAATCCTTTGCGAATACATATGAAAATCCGACACCGGATCACACGCACAAGAGATCCGTATGGATAGGGTAAGCCCTCTGCGGGATGGTCATAAAGAAACACCCCGTTTCCACGGAATGAAATCATCCTGCCCTAATATTACCGCTTTAGGTGTTACTTCACCGCTCGCAACACGGATACAATAATCCAAAATTTCCTCACCCATCTGCGCAATGGTTTTATGCCCCGAAATGATCGGTCCGGCATCAATATCGATGATGTCGGACATACGGCGGGCCAGCTCTGTGTTGGTGGATATTTTTATGACCGGGCATATCGGATTGCCCGTTGGCGTACCCAGACCAGTCGTGAATAAAATCAGTGTGGCTCCACTCGAAGCTTTACCGGTCGTAGCCTCCACATCATTCCCCGGAGTGCATACAAGATTGAGTCCGGGCTTTACCGCCGGCTCGGTATAATCAAGCACGTCAACGACAGGGGATGTGCCCCCTTTTTTTGCTGCACCAGCACTTTTTATCGCATCCGTGATCAAGCCATCTTTGATGTTGCCGGGGGAGGGATTCATGTGAAAACCAGACCCTAACTTTTGAGCCAGCGCATCATATGTTTTCATCAGATGGATGAATTTTCGGGCAACAGGTTCACTCACTGACCGATCGACAAGGTCCTGCTCGGCTGAACACAATTCGGGAAATTCCGCCAGCAATATCTTCCCTCCCAATCCCACCAGCAGATCGGCAGCATAGCCAACTGCAGGATTGGCAGAAATGCCGCTGAATCCATCCGACCCACCACACTTGACGCCAATGGACAACTTACTCAATGGGGCATCCTGCCGCTGCTGTTTGTTAGCAACGATCAAATGTTCGAAAGTTTGCCGGATGGCATCACGAATAAGATGGGCTTCACTTTGGCTTTTTTGCTGTTCAAAGACAAGAAAAGGTTTCTTGAAATTCGGATTTCGGTCCCAAAGCTCCTTCTTGAAATCTGCCACCTGCAAATGCTGGCAACCCAGGCTCAACACCGTCACGCCACAGACATTTGGATGGTCAGCATACGATGCAAGAAGCTTTCCAAGCATCTCTGCATCTTGACGTGTACCACCGCAACCGCCTTCATGATTCAGAAACTTGATGCCATCGATATGATCAAACAATCGATCCGCTTTGGCATGCACAGGTGAAAGATCAACGCCATCCAGACTTTCACCAGCATTGTATGCAGACACCAAAGCTGCTGCATACGCCTTGTATCTGTCCGTAGTGGCATATCCGAGGGATTGATGAAGAGCATCCTTGATGACATCAAGATTTCTATTTTCACAAAAAACCGTTGGCAGGAAGATCCAGTGATTTGCGGTTCCCACCCTCCCGTCACTGCGGTGATATCCTTTGAACGTCCGATCAATGAACCGTTCAACTTCCGGTGGGTGCCAGGTGAACAAGCTGCCACGATAATGATACGCTTCGACAGCATGAGTCGTGTTATGAATGGTCATCAGACTTCCCGCCGCAAGATCGTTCAGCACTCTCCCGACCAGTACACCATACATCCAGATCCCGTCACCCTGGCGCATAGGCGAAATGAAGAATTTGTGCTTTGCGGAAATATCATCCTGTAAAAAAATCAATTCGCTTCCCAACCCCACACGGCTGCCCTTACCCAGATCCTGCAAAGCGACAAGGACATTATCCTCCGGATGGAGCTGAATGTATTTTCCTGAATGTTGATCGAATGCATCTGTCATCATGTATGCTTTTTTTGAAATAGGCGGTTCATCAATACCCGGCCTTCATCCACCCATGCCCATAGATGGTTTTCTTACTGGATGGCATCCGTTCATACTCTGTGTGCATACATCTTTTCACATGTTGCAACACTCCGTCAGCATGAAGGGAAACCCGGTTCATAGCATGCCGTTGCATATCCGGTATCAGAAAAAATACAGTTTCATGGCCCTCCATGTAAAAGAAATTCCAAAAATACCTTACAACTCTGCGCTCCTGTCAGATCACAGACGGAATACTTTACCACGAGGTGAATCAACGATTCGAATACAAATTAAAAGGTTCAAAAACCTGAAACCTGTCAAATATTGCCTGTTTCATACCAGATATGATCCAGCAAAAGGTATTTCAGAAAAGTAAGATCAATACAGAGAAGAAGGGAAAGAGAAAAACCCCATCTTTGACAATATTTCAATGTTTTCAAGTACATTGGCCATTGATTCCACGTTGATAACCATAAAAGAACAGACCAATCACCATTTTATTATCAGATCACCCATGATGACACCTCGTCGTTAAATCGCATGTTATACCCCTATGGATGAATGATCATCAGTCAATGAAAAAATTGCCTCCTCATGAAACCAGTTTTGACACATTACCCTGTTTCCGTAGAAGACAATTTTTTTGCCGCGGTCTTCAATTACCCGTACAATCCTTCACCATTACATTATCATCCGGAATATGAACTGCTCTATGTCATTCAGGGTTCCGGTACAAGATTCATAGGCGATAGTCTGGGTGAGTTCGACAGGGGGGATCTATGCCTCCTTGGATCCAACCTGCCTCATCTGTTTCGCAATCATAAAGACTACTATGCCGAAGGAAGCCGGTTAAGACATCAGTCGATCACCATACACTTCACCCCGGAAGCTTTTGGAAATGATTTTGTGAACCTCCCACAACTGCAAAAAGTACGTTCCCTTTTATTGAATGCACAGTATGGTCTTGACTTTAATGGTCAATACGACTTATCCTTGATAAAAAAACTTTTTGAGATCCCGGAACTCCACGGATTATCAAAAATGCTCAAATTACTGGAAGTACTTGACGAGATCTCACACATAAAAGAATATAAACTCATCACGGCAAGTAATATCAAAGGCACGGATGACGTGAATGCGGAGCGACTGAAAAAAGTCATTCAGTTTCTCCTCACAAATTTCACAGAGGAGATCACACTGCAGCATATTGCCAATGTGGCCTGCCTGACACGAACATCCACCTGCCGGTTTTTTAAAGAACGGACCCGGAAAAGCATCTGGGATTTCCTTGCGGAAGTCCGATTGAATCACGCTGCCCGGCTGCTAAGAGAGACCAGCAGCACGGTGTTGAGCATCAGCAATGAAAGTGGGTTCAAGAACGTATCTCACTTCAACCGTCTTTTTTCTGAAAAATTCCAGTGCTCCCCGAAAGAGTACCGAAAACAATCCGCAACCTGCGTAACAGCCCCCGTCGTATCCGGGGACCATCAATGATGAGTGTAAATTCCAGAGATGCCATCAGAATATCCTTCCGGGTCAGGGAAGTCAATGAAAAACCTGATGAAAAAAGCCATTTCCCATCAGTTGAAATGCGCCCAAACCCGCGCAGATATTTTCCTTGTCAGCTCCCATGCCTCGTTGGAAGCACCCCATGTAGTATCCGTGTTGTTCTTGGTGAAAATACTGAGGATGTAAGGGTGTTTTCCATTGACGAACAACACCTCACTCCGGCTGGCATTGACCGCCCCATTCTTTGACGCGACGAATACATCCGCTGGCAAAGATGATAATGCCTCCTCATCCCAATACTGCCGGCCCATGATCCGGAGCATCCTCTCACAAGCCGCATCGCTGAAGACCTTGTGGTCGACGACGTCTGCAAAAATACGGGCCATTTCGCGGGGAGTGGTCTGCCCCCATCCAAACACCGAACGATAGGATTCCCTGCCGGGCGTCCGGCTATTGACGCGGGTATGCACATACCCCAGACTATCCATCAGCCTGTTGATCGACTGCCCCTTCCCTGCAAGGTCCTGTAACCAAAGACTTGCATTGTTATCTGATATCGTCATCATCAGCATCATGACCTTACTAAGCTCGATCTTCGTCTGCGGCTTCAGGTAAGGGATGATGTCCTCTCCGGGATCGTATTTGAGGGTGTCAGGCCAGAACAATGGCATATGATAATCCAGTTCCCCTTTATGGATGCGGTGCATGATACCCAGTAATATCGGTACTTTCACGATGCTTGCTGATGGGAAGATCGTGTCAGCCCCTATCTCCACCGTCCTGCCGGTCTGTAAGCTCTGAATGAAAATACCGACATCCCCATTGAATCCTTTGACCAACGATTCCACCTCCTTCTGCAGGCGGAGATCCCTTTTTTGCGCATGGGCGGATGTGAAAAAAAATTGGGCTAGGATGAACAGTCGAAGGGCAATGTGCATACACCATGATTGAATGAATACAAATCTATGGATTTACGGTTTCCTAGCAACGCATGGCATCGCGGCACAAACGATACCGTCGCATCCAAACCATCCTAAAAATCCCGATCCGGAAAAGCGATCCCGATGGATCAGGATTTTTTTGTAGTTTGAACATCCAACGCAGGTATACGAACCATGTGTGGTGGCACAAACAACATCGATCGCTAAACCAACCAATCAACGTTCATGCAAAAGGGTTTCCGGCCACTGAAAATAGCAACACTGGTCTTCTTCGGAGTGATTTTCGCACTGATCATACTCCTCTACCGGAACGATATCGCCGTTGAAAAACTTCGTACCAAATACGCGGCGGATCCGGCATCCCGGTTCATGGATCTCATGGGGATGAAGGTACATTACCGCGATGAGGGTCTACGGAATGACAGCATCCCGCTGGTATTCGTTCACGGACTCTCCTCCTCACTGCATACCTGGGACAGCCTCACGATGAAGATGATCGGTAAAGAACGCATCATACGGATGGATCTGCCGGCATTCGGACTCACAGGTCCCAATCCGAAACAGGAATACGACCTCGCTTTCTATAATATTTTCCTGGACTCATTCCTGTCGCGCCTCGGTGTGCACCGGTACATCATGGCCGGCAACTCACTCGGTGGCGCCATCGCATGGAATCAGGCTCTGGCATACCCCCAAAAGGTACGTGGACTGATCCTGGTCAACGCTGCCGGCTACCCGAGAAAAGATGAGAAAGGATCGATCGGTTTCAAACTCGCCGCCACACCATTCATTGGCGACCTGCTCACAGGTCTCACCCCTCGCATACTCATCCAAAAAAGCCTGGAGAATACATACTTCGACCGGTCCCGTATCTCTCCTGAGATCATAGACCGGTATCACGACCTGCTGCTCCGGGAAGGAAATCGAAAGGCCATCCTTCAGTTCTTCAAGACCCGCAGGATCCCTGACCATCAACGCATCACAATGATCGATATCCCCACACTCATCATCTGGGGCCGACACGACCAACTGATCAGCGTAGACAATGCATACATCTTCCAGCGTGATATACGCGGAAGCCAGCTGGTCATCTTCGAGGATTCCGGACATGTACCGATGGAAGAAAGTCCCACCGAGACCTTCAATGCGATGATGCCATTCCTGGAAGGCTTCTGAATCAGGCATTCCTGATCCGGTCATTGGATCGAAGATCACATCCAAATACAAAATCCGCGTCCATGCGAACACACTCAAACCCTCTGCTCATTGGATTGATATTCATTTTACTTTTGGGTTGTATGAAGAAAACTTCAGAAGATATCACTGTGACCCCTTCCTGGAATCCAATATCCTTGCAGCCCGTTCCCAATACATGGCTGGCACTCGGCGATTCTTATACCATCGGCCATGGCGTCAGGGAAGAGGACAGATTTCCCGCGCAGGCGACCGATCTATTATCAAAGAAAAATATCCGGGTGAATTCCCTCCAATACATCGCCACCACAGGATGGACGACCATCGATCTGGAGAATGCCATCAATCAGATCAAACCAGTGAAACACACGGTCGTAAGCCTGCTCATCGGCGTAAATGATCAATACAGAGGGTGGGATACAGGAGGATACAGGATCCGATTCAAAGGACTGTTAGAGAAAGCCATCAAACTCACCGGCGACAATAACAAACATGTTTTCGTGCTTTCCATCCCTGACTACGGCGTCACGCCGTTTGCTAAAAACATGGATACGGCAAAGATCAGAAAAGAGATCGATGCATTCAACGTCATCAATCGGGAAATCACAAACGCCCTATACTGCAACTATGTCGACATCACGCCATACACAAGGGAAGCAGCTTCGAATCCACTCCTCATTGCAAATGACGGACTGCACCCCTCCGCAGTGGATTACAAACGATGGGCCGAACGCATGATCCCCGAACTGGGTCTGATCTTCAAATGACAACCCGGCCACAGTAACAACATGCCGGATACCTGACCGGCCGGGTGTGTATGCTGTGCACAGGAAGTTACAACAGCAGATCAGGAATGAAGATCCGATGATAACCCTGCAAGTGGAATGCCATCATTTGAAGGCATCAGCTTCGATCCGATAGTAACTACCCGCAACGGTCGGCACGGTCAGCTTCTTCCCCTTGTATGCGACGGTCAACAGCCCTCCTTTGAGCGACCGGATCCCAGACATCAGCAACGCCCCATCTTTCCAGGTGATATCCACCTCGAAATTCCCACGACCCTTCAACCCTTTTACAGATCCAGCAGCCCATGCCTTCGGGATAGCGGGCAGTAGCTCCAGCTCATGGGAACCGATAGACCCCAGGTGACTTTGCAGGAGCATTTCCGCCATACCTGCCGTTCCTCCGAAATTCCCATCGATCTGGAACGGTGGATGTCCGCAGAAAAGATTATAGTACGTCCCACCGGCATCTTTCATATTCACATCGGTCTGATCGATCCGGCGCAATAGCCCCTTGAGCAATTTATATGCGCGTTCCCCGTCTTTCAAACGAGCCCAGAAATTCACTTTCCATGCCAGCGACCAGCCGGTACCATTATCAGATCTCGTTTCAAGCGACTTCCGGGCGGCATCAGCCCATGCCGGTGTCCGCACAGGGTCTATCAGATTCCCGGGATAGAGCATGTATAGATGCGACAGATGGCGATGCCTTGGATCCGTCTCGGTAAACGCCTCCTTCCATTCCATGATCCTGCCGTCGGACCCTATGGCAGGGCCTGCCAACGCTTGGAGGGCGCGTGCCACCCGTTGCGTGAAGGTATCCTCCTGCTGCAACACCCGGGACGCCTGGAGGACGTTGGTGAAGAGTTCCCGGATCAGTTGCTGGTCATGAGAAGGCCCCATGCTGATCTGTGCCTTAGAGCCGTCAGGGGCGATGAATTCATTCTCGG
>JBIKIB010000281.1:0-5158 GCA_044361845.1 Chitinophagaceae bacterium
TACTCCAATGCCTGACGGGCAATGACCCTAACGGTGTCGTATACCTCTTCCTGCGTATTGTAATTGAATGTAAGCTGGGAAGTATTGAACGCTTCCCTCATGATGATCTCACCATACATCTCAGTCGTCACAAGCCAGCTCCATGCACGTATGGCGTAACCTACACCAGCGTAATCCCATTTTTTCTCCTCGATGCCCCAGTCGATCATCCGGTTCAGATTCTGGCCCATACCAAAATAATGCATGGCAAAAATAGAACCCATTACGTCACTGGCACCGGTGGCGCCTCCCATCTGATCAAATTGGTTTCCGGCACCATTGGCTGCCCAGTATTGAATGTACCGACCAACGTTTACTCCATCGTTGGCAAGTCCGTAGGCAGACCCCGCTGCGGCTGAACTGCCCATGAAGTTTCCGATGATGCCAGGTAGCAATGTCTCGATAGGCACCCTGACGGTGGCGTTTGGATTGGCGAAAGCCTCATCGATCTTTTTCTCGCAACTGTTCATCGAGAGCAGGAACGCTGCGAGGGTGATGGTGATGAATATTTTATGTTTCATATTGCTGATGTTTTGTGTTTTAGAAACCGGCCCTCAATCCGAAATTCAAGCCCAGCGGAGTTGGCAGCGTGCCATAATCGAATCCGAAACCACCGACACCACGTGAGCCGGCAGTATTGCCATTGACCTGTGGGTCCGTACCCCTGTAGTTGGTGATGAGGATCAGGTCATTGCCGGTCATGAACACCTCAAGGGTCTTGAAGCCTTTCATGTACCGCAGAGTTTGTGGCGTGAATCCATAACTTAGGGTGATATCCTGCAGCCTGAACCAGTTGACATCTTTCTGGATGAAATCTTCCTCAGGAATCGTGGTATAATAAGCATCGTTGAAATATGGGAGTACAGCTATGGTATTCGGCGTTGGTGTGGCCGTATTCTGCAGTCCATCGTTCAGTACACCACTGATCACCCTCGGTGTCATGCGGTCCTTTGTAAGCAAACTACGACCACTGCGGGTTAGGAACATTTCTGTACCATTGAAGATATCCCCACCGACTTTCAGGTTCCATAAAAAACTCAGCCTCCATGACTTGTACCGCATCGTGTTGAGTGTGCCAAGCGTGAAGTCAGGATTCCTGTCTCCACGGATCTTGAAGATTCCTTCGATCACCGGCAAGCCATTGAGGGGATTGATCAGTATCTGCCCTGCAGTGTTCCGCAGATATCCGAAAGACGTGATCGATGTGGTTGGTCCATTCAGGACAAGTCCACCCCGTGCATTACCATATAACCATGTGTCAGAAATGTAATACTCTGCCACATTCTTAGGCATGTCTATCACCTTGTTCCACATCTTGTTGAAATTCAGGCGAACATTCCAGCTGAAGTCTGGCTTGCTGAAGATAGTGGCGTCAGCAGCGAACTCTATGCCCGTGTTCCTTGTACTCGCTGCATTCTGCGTGTTGAGTACAAATCCAGTACCATAGCTGAGCCTGAAATTCTCGATGATCTGCCCTTTGTTGAGTGTGTTATAGTATGTTGCGTCAAGACCGATCCTGTTTTTCAGGAACCGGAACTCCGTACCCATCTCGTAGGTCTGTTGGCGCTCCGGAGCCAGATCCGGATTGGCATTGGTGAAGCCATAAGAGAAACCACCACCGGATGCAAAATTATTCACGAACACCGACTGGGTAGAGTAAGGAGAGTTCAGCCTTGCCGTACCCGCGAGTGATGTACGGATCTTCCAATAGGAGAGGAAATCTCCCTTCTTCACCATCGGAAGCAGATCGCTCATGATCAAGCTAAGGCTTCCACCAGGATAGTTATAACTCCTGTTCTTCTTAGGAAGGGTGGACGCTTCTTCAAAACGATGCGTGTAATTGAGGAAAACCATGTTCTTCCAGTTCATGGCCAACTCCCCGAAATAGGCGAACTGACGGAGAATCGATTGATTCCACTCCCCATAGTTGTTTCTCAACAACCTGACACGGGTGTTTTCAAGGGTATTGCTGCTATCCATGTTGTTTGGGCTCTTCAGCTGATTGCCGGATACCGCGAACATGCGCGTCTCATAGTCCTGCCACATCGTTCCGACCATGAGGCGAAAATTAAAGTCGCCCACCTTTTTACGGGCTGTAGCAGTAATGGTATGGTTATATCCGGAATACTTCCTCCAGTAATTATCCTGGGCACCGTTAAGCGCTCTTGATAAATAATATGACTGGGGATGATATATTGTCCCCCCGTTCATGTTGTACGTGTCGTAACCAAATCTTCCGGAAATGTTAAGCCAGTCCGTAGGACGTATGTTGATGCCTACTGAAGCAGTGTACCTGTCTGTGACATCCCTGCTCCGATTGTTCTTCACGTTCCAAAGTGGATTGTCATAGTCCGCGTTTGGATTGGCATTGAAAACAGGGAGCTTGGCACCTCCAGGATCCTCGTAGTTGAGCACAGAAACCTGATTGGGCCAGATGAGCAGGCCCATCATGAAACCTCCGCCACTGCGCAAAACCTTGTCATTCTCACTGCGGATATACGCCAGCGAAGGAGTGATGTCCACCTTGTCGCCAAAAAGTTTCGTGGTATTGGAGATCCTGAAGTTTATCCGCTTGAAATCATTGGAGGGAATGACGCCCTTCTGATCGAAGATCGAAGTGGAGATCCTGAAAATCGAATTCTTCACACCGAAATCCATTCCAAGATTGTGCGTCTGAGATAAACCTGTACGGAAGAAAATCTCCTTGTTGTTGAACAACTTGGTGTCTTCCGGATAAGGCGCACCGAAATAACTGAAGATCGGAGAATAAATACCATTGGTACCATTCTCAAATGCTTCATACGTCTGAGGAAAACGATTGATTTTTTGAACCCTGAAGGAGTTATCGTACTGAAGGGCGAATTTGTTGGACTTTGCCTTTTTCGTCGTGATGATGATCGCACCGGAACTCGCCTGTGAACCATATAACGCAGTCGCTTCCGGACCCTTGAGGACCGTAACGCTTGCAATATCGTTCGGGTTGATGTCCGCTATCCTGTTGGTATAGTCGTTATCCCTGTTGGCCCTGTCAGATGCCAATCCCAACCCACTGCCTCCGTTGGACGTTTGGTTCATGGTCGTGTTGTCAAGGATCACACCATCCACAACGAACAAGGGCTCATTACTTAGAGAAAGTGAGTTGAAACCGCGAAGTACGATGGATGAGGAAGCTCCTGCCGCACCGCCCGTTGGATTTATCGTGAGTCCCGCTACACGCCCGGCTAGACCATTCACGAAATTCTCCCTTTGTGTTTCCTTCACCTCGTCTCCATCAACCTTTTGCACGGAGTATCCCAGCTCACGGGGATTTCGCTTGATGTCCATGGCCGTGACCACCACTTCGCTAAGGGTGTTGTCCACGCCTGTGAGGGTTATTCGCGGCGACATGTTGTCAGAAACGGTAAACTCACGGTTATCATAACCAATGGAAGAAATCACCAATACCTGGCCCTTGGAAGCCAGGATCGCGAAATTCCCTTTGTTGTCAGAGACTGTCGTAAGGTTCGAACCCTTTAACTTGACGGTCGCATTGGGAATACCTTCACCGTTGGAGGAAAGAATGGTTCCCCGTACCGTGCCCGCCTGACTGTAGGCATCGTGTACAAGGCAAACCATCATCACTGCCAGAAACATTTGCAGCATTTTTTTCATGATCGGTTGGTTTGGTCTTTAAATGAGGTTGAAAACATGACTATATTGATTCTATCTTATACAAAAGGTTGCCACGAATATGTTCATATGATCTCCAATCCAGCACCCCTGTAAGCGCTTAATTTTTCATCCAACGGGTCAAGCTCAGTCACCAATGTATCAATCTCCTGTAACCCACATATCTGAAAGGGCTGACAACTGTCGATCTTCTCCGATATGGACACGCAAATCACTTTTCTTGCTGCTTTTATCATTGCTTTTTTAACCTGTACCACCTCCCAGTCATTATCCGTCACCCCATGCTCCTGGTCAATGGCATTGATCCCCAGGATGCAGAGGTCTGCCCGAATCCCTGCAATGCGACTGACCGCATCTCCACCCACGGTGAGCTTTGCATGCTTGGAAACTTTGTCGCCAATGACGATCACTTCCACCGTTGGATGTTGCATGTACGCAAGCGCTGCAGGTAAACTCCCGGTGATGAATGTCGCATGCAGATCTATCGGCAAAGCCATGGCTATCTCCTGTATGGTGGTACCTCCAGATGTTAGCACGATCATACCGGGTCTGATCATGCCGGCGACCTTACCCGCGATCAATTTTTTGCCCTGCTGTGCATAAACGACATTCCCCTTCTCGTATAGAAAATTGAATGAACGGGATAACGCACCGCCATGAACCTTTATCACCTTGCCCTCATCCGATAATTCCTGCAGATCCCGGCGGATGGTATCTTCTGACACCTGCATCTCAGTACTGAGATTGGACGACAAAACCTTGTTGTGTACGTCCAGCTGGTGAATGATATACGCCTGCCGCTCCTTTTTTAACATCGATTAACTGCTCTATTTTTGTTAAAACTATGTTTAAATCGTAAAAAACGTGCAGATAAATGCAAGAATTTATTGAAAAACAAATAATAACTGCAAAAAGCAGCATGCTAAATCGTGTAAAGAAAAGTCATTGCATCAATATGTACGCCAATGCACCGCTGAAATAGCCTAAAAGCGCCCAGGTGGTTATCTTTTTGAGATACCAGAAAAAATCGATTTTGACCATTCCCATCGCTGCCACACCAGCCGCTGATCCAATAATAAGTGCACTTCCGCCCGTGCCGGTGCAATATGCGAGAAAATGCCAGAACCCATGGTCGGTCGGGTATCGGTCCAGACTGTACATACCCTGCGCCGCGGCAACCAATGGCACGTTATCCACGATGGATGACAATAATCCAATTGACATGACAATGGTATTGTCGCTTTTGAGGTTGTTGCTGAGCAGATCGGCAACAGTAGTTAAAATACCACTGACCTGAAGGGCGGCTACACTCATAAGAATGCCAAGAAAGAACAAGATGCTGGGTGTGTCGATCTTTCGCAATGCGAAATTCACGGAAAACCGATCCTTGTCGATTTCATCTTTTTGGTTATGAATGAACTCGGTGATGATCCACATGATACCCAAACCG
>JBIKIB010000282.1:0-5134 GCA_044361845.1 Chitinophagaceae bacterium
TTGGTGATACTCATGTGAATATCACTTGGTATCCCGCTTCAGGGATGCATCTGCTGAAGCATTCAGGCGGTTATTGAGGATTCCCATGCCAACGTACAAGACGGGAGATATGAGAAACTCCTGCATGGTCCAGGTCATGTCCTTGATCGGTTCGCTGACCATCCCGAAGATCCAGTCAAACAACCCGACGGATGTGATGATGGTGAGTAGGCTGATATGGATGAAATGCCAAAGATGCGACATCCATTTGTCGTTGAGTTTTCCGAGGTGATAGGTGCCGACAAAATAGACCGCCACCGTGCAAAGGAATTTGATGACATGCCTGATTTTTCTGGGGATCCACAAGACATCGTTCTCTACAAAATAAATATAAAAGACGGTGTATATGATCAGTATGATGATCAGTCCACCGATCCACCTTGCCCGCTGGGTTTTATACAAGATCATGAGCCGGATTGAGCAGAGTTATCTTTTTTGAAAACCATACCCAGAGGAAGAATATGGTCGCATAGATGATCATTTTGAAAATGTAATGGTGTGCGATATCGAAGTACTCATCTATGTGAAGCAAGAGTTCAGCGAGGCCGACACAACGCAGGATATTAGCAAGGTAAATGATCAGGAGGCCGGCGACGCTGAAGAAAGTCTTGCGTATGATGCTTGCCGGCATTGCCAGGATGAATCCCAGATAAAGGACAAAAAGTTCCAGCCCGTTGCAGCCATCTGCAATTCCGACAACCTTCCTGTCGCCAAGATAAATCTGACTGAATGGCCTTTCAATGCGTTCTCCTTCGATCATGATGCTCGATATAACTCTTTTCTCGTAAAATCCATCCGTATTATTCAGCAAATTGAGCATCCATGCAGAGTGTCTGCCGACCATCTGTGTCAGGGGTTCATCTATGGTGCGGGGTGTCTGCCATAGAAATAGATATAAACCTTTCCAGATGATGAAAAAGATAAATGCACGCAATAGAAAAACCTTGATATCGGGGGGGAATCGATCCAGGCTAGTCTTAATACGGACAATATATTTTTTTAGCATCCCTTTTGTGTTTCTTAATATATGATACAAAAGTACATTAATACGAACGCTCATCAAAGCAGGCCTACAACCTTTTCCATCTCCCCCACGGTACCGATGCTTAAGCGGAGCCAGGTGCTGTTCTGTTCGAATGATCGCGCGCCGATGATATTCTTTGTCGCGAGGAGATCAGGGATGTTTTTCCCGTAAGACTTACTGTCGAAATAAACAAAGCTGGTATATGACTTGATAAAGGGGATACCTGCCTTTTCAAATCCAAGGCAGAGGAGATCTTTGGCTTTTCGGTTCTGCATTTTGCAATAGGCGACAAAATCCCGGTCGGTGATCGCTGCCATGGCACCCATCATGGAAACTGCCGATGGGCCGGAATTGGCCCATGCCTGATATTCGTTCAGTTGCCGGATCGTGGAAGGGTGCGCCAGAATATAGCCTACACGTGCACCGGCCATGCCATAGATCTTGGAGAATGTCTTGGCAATGATCAGATTCGGGAATTCATTGACAAGATGCGACATTGACGGGCTGTCGAAATAATCCGTATAGGCCTCATCCAGCAGCAGGATACGATCGGCAGCGACTTTCCGTACGAATGCTTCAAGGTCAGCGGCAGGACTGACTGTTCCGGTAGGGTTATTCGGGTTGCACAGATAGACCATTTTCGTTTGTGGGTCCATCGTATCCAGCATACGCTGAAGATCATTGTGTTTTTGAGGTGTCAGGGCAACGAGTTTGGTATCCAGACCCATCTTCCGTGCAGCCGGCATCCACAGTTTAAAAGTGGGTTCGGAGGCTACGACATTCCCTTTTTTGTAGGCCGCCCAGAGGGAAACCAGTCCAAGCAATTCAGAAGACCCGGCTCCGAGCGTGATATTATCTTTTGTATGTCCTGTCAAGAGGGCTATCTGCTCACGCAACTGACCGTTCATGTCCCACTGGTATCGGTTTGAGACGGAGACGGCATCCAGCATGGCCTTTTTCGCCAGAGGAGACGGACCATGCGGATTTTCATTTGCACTCAGTTTGATGAGATCCGGGGGGCTGCCGCCCATTTGCCCTCTGAATCGTTCCATTTCGTCCCGTGCAAAAAGATCACGGGAGAAAGCAAATGCGGAGATGGCGAAAGCCGTTTGCTGGAGGATCTGGCGACGCTTCATGGTGATTACTCTTTTGTGTGAAGATATCAAAGTCTACCTGACCATTCATCCAGGCTGACGGATTTTTCAGGAATTTAGGATGCCTGACAGCATAATAGGATGTCGAAGTCATCAGCACAAGGATCACGTGTGGCGATGCAGCACGAGGATTTGTACATTAAAATGTACCCTACCCCTGTCATTCCTCAGGGTAGGGGTGGATTACCTTTATGGGTATTATGTCCATTGGGGAACGAACTAAACAATTACGTTCATACAATCAAAGAAAAACAAATGAAAAGTAGACTTTTCGCATTGCTCATCGGGCTTTTGACCATGTACACCATAAATGCCCAGCAAGTGGTCTTGTACAGTGACTGCGGTTTTCGCGGACAGTCAATAGCACTTAATCCAGGCAATTACCTCGCAAGCCAGCACAGGATGAGGGTCCGCGATCTATCTTCCATCCAGATCCCGGCAGGACTTGCTGTGAATATGTTCTCAGCGGATTTCTTCAACGGACAGTATGTCACCCTGACACAATCAAGTGAGTGTCTGATCAACCAGAACTTCAATGATGAGATGGTATCGATCCAGATCTATCGTTCCGGGAATATCCTGCAGGCAAACCAGTCGCCTGTGACGATTTACGAAAGATGCAATTTCGGCGGGCGAAGTGAGCCCTTGAACGAAGGGTCATACACCCAGCTGAATATGGGTTTCATAAGGGCGCAGTCCATCCGGGTTGCGGCAGGCTATGGGGTGATCTTCCAAAAGGAGATCCGTCAGGGCATGAATGTCAGTTTAACAAATGAGGAATACCGAGCTGATAAGTCCTGTCTGACCCTGTTGTGGGGAGCCAATGTCAAGAGTGCCTATGTGTACAAACTTGGTAACATTTATGAGAACACATGGAATACCAACCAGGGCATGATCAATTCCTTCAATCAGGGAGCCGTGGTGTTTGAGCATGGCAACTATGGAGGACGTGCGCAGATCATGAATCCAGGAGCATACAGGGGGTATCAGCTCGATCAGGTCGGTGGAGAGCGGGTGATATCGTCCATAAAGGTTTCTCCGGGCTATAGGGTCATTGCATTTTCAGGGTCTAACTTCGACGGTTCATCCATCACATTCACCTCCAGCAATGTGAACCTTGCACAAACGACCATCAACTGGAATGACCGCATCAGTTCCCTGATCGTGGAGCGCACGGGCAGTGGCTCCGTGATCATCAACCCGACATATCCCAATAACAATGTGGGTACGAGTCCGTCCAGCCTTCCACAAAATGCGGTGACGGTATTCTCCGCACCGAATTTGTCAGGGGCGAAATGGAGTGCTCCGATCGGATCGTATCGCAGCAACCAGATCCTGTTCGTAGGGCCTGGCACGATCCAGTCCATACACATCCCATATGGGTACCGGCTCGTAATGTATCAGGGTACGGGAATGAATGGTGTGTCAGGGGTGCTGAATGCCGGTACATATTACAACCTGGCGAGTGATGCACCTTCCTGGAATCGTAACATCAACTCGATGAGGGTTGAATCCATAGACCAGGGCAGTGTGATCGTTAATCCGACCTATCCGAACACCAACAATCCAACAAATCCCGCCAGCCTGCCACAGGATGCCGTGACGCTGTTCTCTGAACAAGGGCTTTCAGGCGCGAAATGGAGTGCCCCGGTCGGTTCATACCGCAGCAACCAGATCCTATACATCGGTCCGGGTACGGCTCAATCCATGTATATCCCCTCGGGGTTCCGGCTTGTCGCCTACCAGGGACCCAATTTCAACGGCAGCTCCAATATATTCCCCCGTGGGATTTACTATAATCTTGCCACAGATGCCGTCGGATGGGGTCGTGCGATCAATTCAATGGTGGTGGAAAGGGATATCAACAACACCATAAACCAGGGAAATGTCAATGTAGGAGCCGTCGTGGCGTATACTGACGCGGGCTATAGAGGCTCTTCCGCATCCTTCCAGATGGGGTCGCATAATACCCAGCAGCTGGGTGGAGCTTTTGTGCGCACCATATCCTCCATTCAGATCCCTTCCGGCTACAGGGTGGTGGTCTACGATGGCCCGAACTTCACCGGAAACTACAGGATTTTGACATATTCCATCGATAACTTCGCAGCAGAAGGCAACGGACAATGGAATGACCGGATACAGTCGATGGTCGTTGAAAGTGCCAATTCGAATACGACGATCATTAATAACAACAACAATATTCCAGGGCGTCCGCAACCGACGATTGTCAACAGTGATATCGTCATGGCATATGCAGATGTGATGTACCAAGGCTCCGTTCAGCCACTGGCCGTAGGTAGTTACACCGGCAACCAGCTGATCGGAACTCCGCCACGGACCCTCTCTTCCATCAAGATCCCCCCGGGCTATAAGGTGACGGTTTACGACGGACCTAACTTCAACGGAGATTACAGGGTACTGACATATTCCATCGACAACTTTGCGGCTGAAGGCAACGGACAATGGAACGACAGGGTATCATCCATCATTGTGGAAAGAACAAATTTCTAGAAAGGATACATGTGAAAGGGAGCGGGCCATCGCTCCCTTTTTTCGCAGCTACCAAACAAAAAAACACATGAAAAAAGAAATCATCATCTTACTGGCAGGCCTTGCGATCATGTCCTGCAAGAATAGCGCCACGACACCTGTAGCAGGCAGCTACCTTGCCCCCATACCGGGAATGGAAGCATTCAGCGAGGGTGTTACGTTGAACGCCGACGGATCGGCCAGCAGCATCAATACTGCGACCCTGCAATACAGCAAATGGACTGCCATGTCTTCGGGGAAGAATGACCTTGTCATCCTTTCAGGTGAAAGCATCGGAAACAGTCAGACCATCCCAGTATCAGACACCTTCACCATCGTGAAAGAGGGTGACGGATCGACTGCGCTGCAATCGACCGGAGGCAGGAAG
>JBIKIB010000034.1:0-16721 GCA_044361845.1 Chitinophagaceae bacterium
GTGGGATATGGGTTGTGATGCGCAAAGATAGATCCACAGGTCTACAGATGCCTGGTCAGTTGTATTGCAATGCCGGAAGCCTGTAGTGTTGCCCGTCCACCACGAATATCTCATGGATGTCATATTCCCAATATTTATGCAGGGGAGACCTTCGCAGGTGATCTTCAACATCTTCCTTAGATGCTACGGTGAAAGTGATCCATGATCGCATGGTCTCCATCGATACCACATAGTGATCGATGATGCCGTCTTCGATGAGTTTATTGACGATGGTTCGGTGCCTGGGCACATCAAGCATGAACCCTTCATCCATTTCGAACCGAATGCTTACCTGGAATTTTTTCATGTTAGGGAGTGTCTTACATTAAACGCCAGTAATTGCAGATTGGTTGCATATTTTATCATTGTGTGGAGTTAAAATAAGCTGAAAATTGGTTTTTTTTCATTGTGGACCGCTTTTTCGGTCGTTGGATTTTCCCTTTCTGTCCAGATGCATTAATGGGTAGCAATTCCCCTGTAATTTTACCTGATGCCGTTTTGGGCAGTCACCGCCGGGTTGACTTCAAAAGGGTATTTGTAATGTTACGCCCTGGGAAAAACAGATGCATCCCCCGAACCATTTTTTTCGTGACGGCCGGTCGATTGTGATCCTGCATTTTACTGCCTCAGAGTTGCCATTCGATGAGGTTGTTCACCCATTCTTTACGGTAGGGTGTTTGCACGCGAATGTAGTTGTCGGTGTATCCTTCCATCATGCCGTTTCGGTCCTGGTGTTCGAATAGTACGCTGCGGCTTTGTCCAATATGTTGTTCGGTGAAGTGCCGGAGTTTCATGAATGACAGGTTTCGAAGCAATTTATTGCGTTCTTGCCTGATCTGTATGGGGACTATGGGTTTGATCTCAAGGGCTTTGGTGTTGTCTCTTTCGGAGTAGGTGAAGACGTGCAGGTAACTCAGGTCGAGTTCCTGGAGAAAGTCAAAGGTTTCCATGAAGTCGGTTTCCGATTCTGAGGGAAATCCCACGATGACATCCACGCCGATGGAGCAATGGGGCATGGCTTTTTTTATCAATTGGACCCTCTCGGCGTATAGTTCGCGAAGGTAGCGCCTGCGCATCAGTCCCAGGATGCGGTTGCTGCCACTTTGCAAGGGAATATGGAAATGTGGCATGAAGCGTTTGCTCTCTGCCACGAATTGGATGATGGCCGGTGTGAGCAGGTTGGGTTCGATGGAGGATATCCTGTATCGCGCAATGCCTTCCACCTGATCCAGCGCGGTACAAAGTGTGGCAAAGTCTTCTTCTCCCTGGCGTTCTGTTGCGTCGCCCTTACCGAAATCTCCGAGGTTGACGCCTGTCAGGACGATTTCTTTCACGCCGCGTGATGCCAGCAAGCGGGCCTGTTTTACCACGTTCGCGACGCTGTCGCTTCTGCTTTTACCCCTGGCCATGGGGATGGTGCAAAAGGAACAGTTGTAATCGCAGCCGTCCTGCACTTTGAGGAAGGTTCTGGTGCGGTCATCCACTGAATAGGATGCGTTGAAATCGGTGACTTCTGAGATATCGCAGCTGCAGATGCGTGCGGAATCGCCGCGTGTGTAGTTCCGGAGATGGGTGGCGATGTTGAATTTCTCCGCTGCGCCGAGTACCAGATCCACCCCCGGGATCTCTGCGATCTCTTCCGGTTTTAGTTGTGCATAGCATCCTGTGATGACCACGGTGGATCCGGGGGATCTTTTTTGGATGCGGCGGACGAGCTGCCGGCATTCCTTGTCGGCATTTTCCGTGACGGAACAGGTGTTTATCACATAGACATCCGCTGCATCTTCGAAAGGCTTTTTTTCAAAGCCTTCCGTTTCGAGCAGGCGGGACAGTGCCGATGTCTCGGAGTAATTGAGCTTGCAGCCCAGCGTATGAAATGCAACAGTTTTTGCCTCAGCCATAAAGTGTGCAAAATTACAGCATTCAGTGCATTGAAGCACCATCACGCTTTACCGCCGTAATGCCGTTCATCTGTGGATGAAAGGTTATATTTGCTTCCATCAAAACCCCGCGGAATCCTTCATGATGTTCATTGTCTGGCCTTTTCGGATCCTGTACACGATATATGCGTTCATATGGTTCGTCGCCATCATGTTGCTTATCTTCCCATTCGTATTGATCGCGACTTTTTTCGGAAAGATCAGGGGTGGCAACATCATCATTCGCTTGTTGCGCTTTTGGTCGGGAGCCTGGTTTTTGCTGGTCGGCATTCGGCATTCTAATATCTACCGTTACCGGCCGGATCCCTCGCAGCAGTATATTTTTGTGCATAACCATATTTCCTATCTGGATGCAGCCATTGCAGTGGAGACCCTCCGGCAGCCGTTCCGTGCACTCGGAAAGATCGAGATGAAGGATTTTCCGGTATTCGGCATCATATACCGGGTGTTCGTTGTGATGGTCGACCGGAAAAATCCGGAGAACAGGGCCCGCAGCATCATGGAACTCAAAACCGTTTTATCTCAGGGGATTTCGATCATGATCTTTCCGGAAGGTACTTTCAATGAAACATCCGCTCCGCTGAAATCTTTTTATGATGGAGCGTTCCGCATCGCCATTGAGACGCAGACGCCGATCCTTCCCGTGCTTTTCCTTGATGCATACGAGCGCATGCACTACCGGCATATGTTCACCCTCAACCCCGGCCGTTCCCGATCACTGTTCCTGGAGCCGGTGCCTGTGGCCGGACTAACGTTGGCAGATGTGACCGCGTTGAAGGAGCAAGTGTTCCGCATCATGGAACAAAACCTATTGGAACATTCCAGCAGAGCATGACACCTATGTACGCCGAAATCATCATACCGCTCGCAATACCCAAGACCTTCACGTACGCTGTGCCCGAACCACTGCAGGAGCAAGTGATACCCGGCGTCCGGGTGGAGGTTTCGTTTGGGCAGAAAAGGCGTTATGCCGGTGTAGTGAAGTCGACCTTCGCGGATAAACCGCATGGCTTCGAACCCAAGCCCATCCTCAATGTGCTGGATGCCGAGCCCGTCATCCATGAAGCACAACTCGACCTGTGGTCATGGATCGCCACGTATTACCTGTGTTCGGAGGGCGAGGTGATGGCGGCTGCGTTGCCCACTCATTTCAAACTCAGCAGTGAGACGACCCTCATCTTCAATGAGGAGTATGGGGATGATTTTACCCAACTGGATGCCGATGAATTTCTTGTCGCAGAGGGATTGCTGCTCCGCAAGGAACTCAAGCTTGAAGAAGTGCAGGATATCCTGGATGCATCGCATGTATATCCTGTCGTAAAACGGCTCATTGAAAAAAGGGTATGCCACGCCTGGGAGTCCTTGAAGGAGCGCTACGTGCCGAAACGGGAGACTTTCGTCAGGCTGCATCCGGACTATGAGCCGGAGGAAAAACTGGAAGCGTTATTGAATCAATGGGAGGACAAGGCGCCGAAACAGCTCGAGCTGCTTTTATCCTATCTCCATCTGCTCAAGACGGAGGGGCATGTGAAGCAAACGGAGCTGCTGAAGAAATCCAGTGCCACCTCGGCGCAGCTGAAAGCGCTGACAGGTAAAGGTATCCTCGTCACGGAGAAAATCTCGGTTGACCGTTTCCGTTACCTTCCGAAGGCGATAGAGATAGACTTCACGCTCTCGGAAGTGCAGGAGAAAGCGCTGGCATCGATCCGTGAGAAGTTCCTGGAGCGCCCCGTATGCCTTCTGCATGGTGTCACATCAAGCGGGAAGACGCAGGTGTATGTGAAACTGATAGAGGAGCAGGTTCGTCTAGGACGGCAGGTGCTGTACCTCCTACCGGAGATCGCACTGACGGCCCAGGTCATCCGCAGGCTTCAGCATCATTTTGGAGGATACATCTCGATATATCACTCAAAGTTCAACCCTAACGAACGGGTGGAGATCTGGAACAAGGTGAAGACGGGGGAGACGAAGATCGTGCTTGGTGCGCGTTCTGCATTATTCCTGCCATTCGAGAACCTCGGACTGGTGATCATCGATGAAGAACAGGATCAGTCGTACAAACAGCAGGATCCGGCTCCGCGCTATCACGCGCGGGACACGGCGATCTACTACGGGCTGAAGCAGCAGGCGAAGGTACTCCTGGGCAGTGCCACCCCTTCGCTTGAATCCTATTACAACGCGATGAATGGTAAGTATGGGCTTGTGGAGATGCATGAGCGTTATGGCGGCATAGAAATGCCCGCCATCCAGATCCTGGATACGCGCAAGCCCGGTGCGAAGAAGTCGCAACGGGTCATGATATCACCGGAGCTGCAGGAAGCCCTGGAAGAAACCATCAAGTCGGGACTGCAGTCGATCCTATTCCAGAACCGTCGTGGCTATACACCGTATCTCATGTGCGGCACCTGCGGGTTCATTCCGCATTGCGACCATTGTGCTGTGACGCTCACCTATCACAAGCTGCAGCATCGGCTTCAGTGCCATTATTGCGGATCAACCTATCCCCGGCCGCAGACCTGCGTGGCTTGTGGCAGCAGCCAGTGGAATGAAAGGAATTTCGGTACAGAGCGCATCGAGGAGGAGTTGCATCTCTTGCTTCCGGATGCGCGTGTCGCCCGCATGGATATGGACAGTGTGAAGGGAAAGACCGCGCATGACACGCTTATCCAGTCTTTCGAACAGCGACAGCTGGACATCTTGGTGGGTACACAGATGGTCGTGAAGGGGCTTGATTTTGACCATGTGAACCTTGTTGGCATACTGGATGCTGACGGGTTACTCGGGTTTGCCGATTTTCGTGTCAATGAAAGGGCATTCCAGCTCATGGAGCAGGTCAGCGGCAGGGCTGGGCGAAAAGGGATACAAGGGCGTGTGATCCTGCAGACGACGAATCCCGCGCACCCGGTGCTCGACTTTGTACTAAGGCACGACTACAAAGGGTTTTACGAATTCGAGGCGGAGGCCCGCAGGAGTTTCAATTACCCGCCATTCACCCGATTGCTGCAGATCACATTCAAACATAAATATCAGGATCGCGCAGAAGCGGCTGCGAGCCTGGTGGCCACAAATCTGTCAAAATACCTGGCACCTTATATCATCGGTCCGGCAGACCCGGTGGTCAACCGGATAAAACAGCAATACCTCGTCGAGCTTCTGCTGAAATTACCGAAGGATGCGAATATCATCGCATCCGCAAGGCAATTGCTGCAACAACAATCGGCGATACTTGGAAACGACAAGATGCTTCGGTCGGTCATCATGGAGGCGAATGCCGACCCGGTATGAGGACGGAAATGGTTCTTTTCACGGATAAATGGGATAAGCGCGCATCATTCTTTTGAGCTTGATGCACGAACGCTGGATTTTTTACCGGTTTAAGTACAGGCAATAACAATCCGGTCGCCGGATATCATCAAAATATCAATACACAAACACCTAAACCCTTTTTTATGAGTACAAGAGCAACCATCCTGGGGGCTACGGGCATGATCGGCGGAGAGATCCTAAAACTTCTGCTGGAAGACCCCGCTTATTCGGACCTTCGTGTGGTCGGTAGAAGTTCCTGCGGCGTCAGGCATCCCAAGCTGGAGGAGTTTGTGATCGATATGCATGATCAGAACGCCCTGGAGCAGGCAATCGCCGGGAGTGAGACGGTTTTTGTCGCGGTCGGCACCACCAACCGGCAGGTGAAGGGAGATAAGGAGGCATACCGCAAAGTGGATTTCGACATCCCCGTCAATGCGGCGAAGGCTGCCGCGAAATACGGCGTCTATGGGTTTGCGTTAGTATCAGCGGTGGGAGCCGATCCGAACAATGAATATAATTTTTACATCAAGCTCAAAGGCGTCACCGAAGAGACCGTCGCTGAACAGATGATCCCGCAGACGATGATCTTCCGGCCTTCGCTGCTCATGGGGGAGCGGAAGGAGAAGCGACCCATGGAAAAGGTCGCACAGTTCGTGATGCCTGTGGTCAACCTCTGCCTGCGGGGTTCATGGCGCAGATACAAAGGCATCGCTGCTGCAGATGTGGCAAAGGCCATGGTCAATGCGGCTAAGACAAAGCCCAAAGGGATACATTTTTTCGAGTATGAGGAGATGATGGCACTTGCCGGAAAATGATACCTCAGGCTGTCGGGTTGCCTGACATCCGTAAAGCGACAAGGCCGGGATTCACTTTAATAGTGAATCCCGGCCTTGTCGCTTTACGGATCTATTGTGAAGGGGATCCTCCGGAGGGGCCATTTAAAAATCCTGATCATCCTCATCCTGGTCATCTCCACCGTCACCCTTCATGTCCAGCATCGATCCCATGAGGTCTTTGAATGCTATGCCCGCATCGAGGACTTTCTTGCTGATCAGGGAATGTGAAGCAAGTCCGTGCAGGATGAATTCCATCATGAGTGCGAGTTCCGCATCAGGTGCGGATGCGAAGTATTTTTTCGCCAGCGCATGAAGTCCGTCCACTTTATAGAGTGCGAGGATTTTTTCGGTGTCTTTTGTGTTGAAGAGCAAGTCAAGTGAGTTGCCCATATCGAACCAGCTGATGATGCTGCGGAAGGGGTTGTCAGTCGGTTTGGCTGGCTGCCCCTTTACTTTCTTTTTCCGGGAGGCATCCGGGCTCGGGAAGTATTCAGAGAACAGGGTTCTTATGGCACGCTCGAGAAGATTGAATGACACCTGGTAAGGTCCTTCCTGCTCTCCTTCGTACACCAGTTCGATCTTGCCGGTGACGGAGGGGATGATGCCTGTGAGGTCGCTCATCCATACCTGTGTCTTTTTTTCCTTATTGATGATGGCTCTTCTTTCCGCTGCGCTCACGGCATTTTCGTAGGCTGCGATGGTCAGTCGGGCGGATACACCGCTCTTCTGGTCGACGAATTCGCTGTTGCGTGCTTCGAAGGAAACCTGTTCGATGAGGCGTTTGACGAGGTCGTTGACCTCGACTCGCTTTTGCTGTTCGGGATGTATGGAAGCTTCCTGTTTTGTGATGGCGAGTGCCGTTTCGATGTTTTTTGGATAGTGCGTGAGTATCTGGCTTTCTATCCTGTCTTTGAGTGGAGTGACGATGGATCCCCTGTTGGTATAGTCCTCTGGATTCGCGGTGAAAACAAAGAGGATATCGAGTGGCATCCTGAGTTTGAAACCACGGATCTGAATATCTCCTTCCTGCAGGATGTTGAAGAGTGCCACCTGGATGCGTGCCTGGAGGTCGGGCAGTTCGTTGATGACGAAGATGCCGCGGTTGCTGCGGGGTATGATACCATAGTGGATCACCCTTTCATCGGCGAAACTCAGCCGGAGGTTTGCCGCTTTCACGGGGTCAATATCACCGATCAGGTCTGCCACACTCACGTCGGGGGTGGCTAGTTTTTCTCCATATCGTTCGCTGCGGTGCAGCCAGTGTATGGGTGTATCGTCCCCTTTTTCTGCTATCAGCGACTTAGCATGGTTGGATGTCGGATGCATGGGGTCGTCATTGATCTCACTGCCGTCGACGACGGGGATGAATTCATCGAGGAGTTCTGTCATCTGTCGGGCCATACGTGTCTTTGCCTGACCACGAAGACCAAGGAAGAGTATGTTATGTCTGGAGAGCAGCGCCCTTTCCGTATCCGGGATGACGGAATCCTCATATCCGAGGATACCATGGAATGCTTCGTCTCCTTTTTTGAGTTTTGAGATAAGGTTTTGCCGGATCTCTTCTTTCACCGAACGGGGGGTATAGTCCGAACGTTTCAGTTCACCTAATGTTGATGGTCGCATAATGTATTCTTTTCTACGGCTTCTATTGGTCAGTAGAGTGATTTCCTTTTACCGCTTTCGAAATCGGTGAATATGAAAGCACCGAGTTTATCCAGCGACGCGAAGAAAGCCTTTCCGTTATTGGTCTCCGTGAATTCATTCACGAATTTTTGCAGGTAGGGGTCGCTGGCGATCATGAAGGTCGTTATCGGGATCTTCAGTTTCTTGCATTGTGCTGCGAGGTTGAGGCAGCGGGAAGTGATCTTCCTATCAAGGCCGAAGCTGTTTTTATAATATTTGCCGGCGATCTTCAGGCAGGTGGGTTTCCCGTCGGTGATCATGAAGATCTGTTTGTTCGGGTTTTTCCTTCTGCGAAGGATGTCCATTGCCATCTCCAGTCCAGCCACGGTATTGGTATGGAATGGACCGACCTGCAGATAGGGGATATCTTTAACTTCTATCATGGATGCATCATCTCCGAATACGACGATGTCCAGGGTATCCTTAGGATATTTTGTTTTGATGAGTTCGCTGAGGGCCATGGCCACTTTTTTGGCCGGTGTGATCCTGTCTTCACCGTAGAGGATCATCGAATGCGATATGTCGATCATCAGTACGGTCGATGTCTGCGTTTTGAAGTCGGTCTCGCGGATCTCCAGGTCATCCTCGTTCATGCGAAATGAATCGATGCCGTGTTGTATCTGTGCGTTCCGTATCGAGCTTGTGAAATCGATCTGTTCGATCATGTCACCGAAGCGATAGGGTCTTGTCTCCGGGTTTGACTCATCTCCCAGTCCGGGCTTGAAGGACTGGTGGTTGCCTTGTTTTGATTTTTTCAGTTTTCCGAAGATCTCTTCCAGGCTTTTTTTTCGAATGCCCTGTTCGGTCTTGGGTGTGATCTTGAAGGTTCCGTCACCTGCGTCATCGTCGATATATCCTTTTTGTTTGAGGTCTTCTATAAAATCCCCCATGCCGTATTCGGCATCCGTGAGTTGATATTTTTTATCGAGCTGTGTCATCCAGTTGAGGGCTTCATCGGCCTCTCCGCTGGTATAGGAGAGAAGCTGCAGGAATATATCCAGCAGCTTCTCGAAAGATGATTTTCCGTTGCTGTTCGGGTCGAAATTGGTGAAGCGGTATCCTTTCATGATGTTTCCTTCCTTAATGACAATTCACTTCCCCATAAGTTCATTCCCGATGCGGTATGGATGACCGATTACCCTTTATTTCATCGTGTCAGGAGCATTCATGATGGTTCCTGATGATTCGTTAGAGGGCATGGCCGCGGTTTTGTACATCGTCTCCATATTCTTCAGGTATTCCTGCAGGGCAAACGACTGGCGGATATCGATGAACATTCCTCTTTGCCGGTTGCTGAGGTTATCCGCTTTCCCGGTCATGATGTCTTGTATCGCCATCATCAGTTCCTGTACCGACATATCTCCGAGGTATGCGTAATATGCGAGTTGTTCGCGGAGATCTTTGTTCACGGCACCGGCTATCTTATCGCCGAGTTTTGCATCACCGGCTTTGTATGCGGCCTCAGCGAGCTGGGCACTGATCATATTATGCTGGTTCTGGCGGCTTACGAGTCCGTAGGGCACATTATCGGAGCGCATGTTGCTGTCGAGCCTTTGAAGGAGTTTACGTGCTTCTTCTTTTCGGTTACCGGAGGCCAGGCTATTTGCCACTTCAGCATATGACTGGCGGATGCCTATGAGGTGTCTGCGGTTTTCTTCATCGAAGTAGACGCCCTGCTTCTCAGAACCTCCGAAAGCGAAGTCTTTGTTGAGTTTGTCAAAAGCCCACCCGTCATTGACCATATTCTGCCCTGCTAGAGGCACCAGGCGATAGCTCATGCCATCGTTGCGGAGGTATTGAGCGAATCCCAACTCACCGAAGGGCGACGTGAAGTAGATGGGGCGTTTCCATTTATTTGCGGCAATGACGTTGAGTACGGCCATATCGTTCTTCAGCAGGATGTTCCGGGGCAGTTCGAAACGGATCTCCGGGAGGACGCTGTCTTCCGGATTCACTGTTTTGTTCTGGCGGACGAGGTTCACATCCACGGTGATGGCGATTTTTTTCACCGGGAGGAAGTTCATCATCGATCCGTCCTGGGCCTGTACCATTTTGTCAGGGTCATCGCTGCCGATGAAATCGTTCATGAGGCTATAAAGTTCTATATAGCGGTTCTGGTCGGTCAGACCGGACTTCTCATAGAACCGCACGAAATCCCTTTTACTGCCTTCGATCTTATCTGCCGACCACAACACATCGATGGGGTCGCTGTCATTGAGTTTATAGCGGAGCTGGTTGATGTACCAATCGATGCCTAGCAGGCTATAGTTGACCACCCTGACATCTTTGCGGATACCTTCCACTTCCTGGGCGTACCAGAGGGGGTAGGTGTCGTTGTCGCCGAATGAGAACAGGATGGCATTGGGTGCGCAGCTTTCAAGGTAGTTTTTTGCAAGGTCGCGTGCGATGACTTTTTTACTGCGGTCATGGTCATCCCATTCCTGTGATGCCATGATCACGGGTACGGCCAGCAGGGTTATGCCTGCGGCTGCGTAGTTCGCACCGGCCTGTCCGAGGAAGCGCTGCAGCCATTCTTTCACTTGCATCACACCCAGGCCGATCCAGATGGCAAATGCATAGAATGATCCAACAAAGGCGTAGTCACGCTCACGGGGTTGGTTGCCTGCCTGATTCAGGTAGAAAACGATCGCCAGTCCGGTAAAGAAGAACAGCAGGAAGGTGACGAGGAAGTCGCGTTCATCCTTTCGGTACTGGAAGAAGATACCGATGAGGCCAAGGATGAAAGGTAGGGCGAAGAGGGTGTTCCGTGCTTTATTCTCCCTGAGTGTTTCGGGGAGTTTATCCTGGTTGCCGAGCAGTAAGTTGTCGATGAAGGTAATGCCGGTGATGGTATTTCCGTCACGCACATTTCCCAGGCCCTGTACGTCGTTTTGTTTTCCGATGAAGTTCCATCCAAAATACCGCAGGTACATCCATCCTATCTGATAGGACAATGCCCAGCGGATATTATCGACCTGTGTCGGTCTTTCGTCATCGCCGAGGTTCAGCCATTGCTTGTAGAATGTTGCGTGACCTTGTTCGTTGCTGGCATCCCATACTCTTGGCAGGAGCATCTTGTCTTCGCTTTCATATACCGGGGTGATATCTCTTCCCGTACTGATGTAGTTTTCCTTCCCTTTGACGTATTTGATATCACCTTCTTCATAATTGGAGGGGGAGGCTGTGAATACCTGCCCGTAGATCAGGGGGAAGTCACCATATTGTTCGCGGCCAAGGTAACCGACAAGGCTCATGGGGTTGTCGACATTGTACATATCGATGGCGGGATCCGCTGCAGACCGTACAAGGGTCGTCAGGTAAGTGGAGTATCCGATCATCATGAAGCCAAAGCACCACATGACGAGTTTGAGTGCATGTGGATTTTTTTTGATCGCGGCCAATCCGAAGCGGCCACCCATGTATACCGCCGCTGCCACGAAGAGTACTTTCAGTACGGAGGAACCCGTGGTGCCTTCTGAAATGAACGGATAGAGCACGGTGAATGCCATGAGTGACAGCCAGATGATGAATGGCATGCTCTTTATCCCGTCGGCGTTTGACAGGCGGATGCCGTACCATATAAGTGCCGTCAGCAGCAGGAAATAGAAGATGAAACCGCTGAAGAAAGGCAGGCCGAGGGTATTGACGAAGAAGATATCAAAGCTGCCCGCGGCATTGATCGTATATTGTATGACGACCTTTTGCACCACTCCGGTGATGATACAGCCTACTACGAAGGCCCAGAAAGTACCCCATGCCGTCACTTTGAACCTTTTGAAGTAGTAGATCATCACAATGGCAGGGATCGTGAGCAGGTTGAGCAGGTGGACACCGATGGATAGGCCCATGATGAAGAATATGAGGACGATCCAGCGGTCGGCCCCTTCCTGGCCGGATTGGTGTTCCCATTTGAGCATCATCCAGAATACGAGTGCGGTGAAGAAGGATGATAGAGCATATACCTCACCTTCTACGGCGCTGTACCAGAATGAGTCGCTGAAAGTGTAGGCGAGAGCCCCTACAACGCCGGCCGCCATGGTCGTGAAGATCTGTTGGCCGGTGAGTTCCTCGGTCTCCTTGTGGTATATTTTTCGTGCGAAGTGTGTGATGGTCCAGAACAGGAACAGGATCGTGAATCCGCTGGCTACTGCGCTCATGACGTTCACGGCCTTTGCGGCAGTCATGGGATCATCTCCAAAGATGATGATGAACACACGCCCGATCAGGACGAATAACGGTGCTCCGGGTGGATGGGGGACCTGCAGTTTGAAGCAGGAACTGACGAATTCTCCGCAATCCCAAAGGCTTCCCCCTGCTTCTGCGGTCATAATGTACACACTGCATGCGATCAGCGCTACTAGCCAGCCGGTGATGTTATTGATCTTTTGAAATGACATGGGTTCATGTTGAATTTGAGTGGCAAACCTAAAGGAATTTTGCTTAAAGGCAAAGGACGGTTTATCGCGGCTTATGATGTTTGGCGGGCAGAAGTGGTCTTTACTCGAAATAGATCCTGACTGTCTGATAGAAAAGCCTCGTTTGCATGAATTGGCTGCCAGCACCGGTGTTTTTTTCGGAGTAGCCCTGGAGGCCGAAAAGCCCCGCCGCATTGCCCTTGTTGACAGCGATCTCGAGGTATCCGGCTGAGTTGAAAAGGGCTGATTTCTCCCCTTCCGGTACATCGGCATAGGTCTCGCTGAACCGGTCGATCACTTCATCCCTTCTGAAGACTATTTTGAAGCCCCTGCCATTCCGATGCGCTTCAAATTCATCCCGGGTGATATTGACGACGACGTTCTCGAAATGATCCACAAAGATGATCTGACCCTCTATCCAGTTGCTGCCCAGCAACGGCCTGAGGGGATTCATCTCCCGGAAGATAACATCCTCCGATCCGATCCTCTCCATCGGCTGGCCGCTGAGCAGGTCGGTGAATGCCTGTGCGAATACCTGGGCGAAGTAGAGCGTGTTCTTCTGCCGGGTTTTATCAAGGGGTAGTGCGACCAGTGCATCCGGTCTGCCTTCCAGGATCATACTGAGCAGTCCGTTGTCGGCGATACCGATATACTGATTTTTATGCCTTGCCAGCAGGAGATGTTGTGCCTTGCTATCGAATAGATTTACCAGTACCATGTGAAAACTCTCCTCCGGGAAGTGCCTGAATGCGTTGCGGCAGACATATGCCGCCTGGGGATAGTTGAACGGCACAAGCCTGTGGGTGATGTCAACGATGTTGAAAGCCTCGTTGATCTGGAGCACCTGGCCTTTTACGGCACCCATGAGGTAGTCTTCGTCTCCGATGTCAGATGTCAGGGTCAGAATGGGCATATGTTGATCTGGAGCTAGGGAAATGTATTATTACCGGCAACAGCAGGTGAATTGACTCATCATACTGCTTGCATCGAAAGCCGGGACAAAATTATAGCATTCGGCATTCAAAACCTTTACACCGGTCATTTCAACTAAGGGTGACTGTTAGTTTCTGCGGACGGATCGGAGGTTTCTGTGCCGCTTGAAAAAAAATATGGGTTAAAAATTTGTTGAGAACGGATGAAGCCCTTACTTTTGCATCCCGCTAACGCAGGAAAAGTGAACGAATCTTTGGTTCAGACACGATGATTTGGTAGCTCAGTTGGTAGAGCAATACACTTTTAATGTATGGGCCCTGGGTTCGAGTCCCAGCCAAATCACATCAAAAAAGCCGCATCCTGCGGTTTTTTTTGTGCTTGAACAACACCAAATTGACTTACTTTGAGGTATGTTTATGAAGCGTACCTTTTGGTTGATCGGGTTCCTTCAAATGTTCATCTCCCTGTCTCTGATCGGTCAGGAATATCTTTATTCCGTCCAGTTCAAAAAGATAGACCCTTCCAAATTCGGGAATTTTGTGCGGTCCATGGTCCTGGATCGCAATGGCCTGCTGTGGCTCGCCACAACGAACGGGGTCGTTCGGTTCAATGGGTTTGTTTTCGATCAGTTCACGCGCGGGAAGTCTCCCATATCCGTAAAATCGAATGAAGTTTTTTATATGTTAAGGGATGCCGATCTGCTCTATTTCGCGACTGACAATGGGCTGCAGGTATTCCACACAGGAACCTATACGGAGCAGAAGATCCCCGGATATGTGGAGGACGGCGTCAAGGTTGAGATGATCCTGCGGGATGGCCGAACAGGCCTGTGGTGGTTCAGTGCAGACGGGTATGTCAATAATCTTCGTTTCGGAAAATTGCATCGGGTGAAGATCGGGTCACTCGCCTTACAGGATATGCAGCACGACGGAACCCATCTCTGGCTCGCTTTCCCCGGGAAATGCGCTGTTGTGGATTTTGATTCCTACCAAACCAAGTTCATTCCACTGCCAAACCCCGACCAGCGCTACGTTGGTTTCACCCGCGGTGATCTGGAGGAATTATCGCTGATCAATGGTCGCCATACGTATGCATTGAAGCAAGGCAATTTGAATGATCGTCCGAACAGTCAGATCAGCGAACATGTATCGCAGCTTGTGGTCAACGGCGCGGGAGAACGATTCATTGTGTTGAACCGAAACCAGCTGGTCCATGAATATCCCGTTAAAGGGGGTGTGAAAAAAGTCCAGATCCCTCTGAGCATTGATGTTCCATATAGCATCCACTACTTGACACTCATGGGGGATTACCTGCTGGTGGGGACCTCCGCCGGTTTTGTGATCGTGCGGTACAGTCCCAACTATTTCATCCCATTCCGGTCGACACTGATCGCGGAGATCGGGCAATACGATGACCCCCGCGGCATCGCAGAAGACAGCACACACTATTACCTGGCGGGCTATCAATCCATTGCGGCTTATCATAAGAGGACCCGTCGGTCGAGTCTCCTCAATGGGAGCGGACTCCTTACGCATGGAATGCTCAGGGTGGGTGGTGACCTCTGGCTTGCCACGGAAGGGCAAGGACTTTGTCGGTTGAACATTCGGACAAAACGAGTGGATAGATTCACAAAAGACACCCTCTATGAACACAATTTTTTGATTTCCATTGCGAAGTGGGGTAATGCATTCATCATTGGGGGATACCGAATCCTGATGACCTATGATCCATCCACAGATCGATTCCAATATCCGGTCACCCGCTACGCCGGCATTGATGTTTCCAGTACTATGATCAAAAAAATCGAACCACTTGGGAAGGATCGCTGCCTCCTCGGAACGGATAAGGGGGTTTTTTTGATCAATAGTCGGTTCGAAGTGATTCGTCATTACCGGACTGATGAATCCCTCGAACCGAATAACTCCGATCGGGTCAATGATTTTCTGATCGCACCGGACAGTAGCCTATGGGTCGCAACGCATGAAGGGCTCCTGCAATATTCCCCTTTCGGACGGTTACTGAAAAAGTTCACCCGCACCGAGGGGCTGGCGGGTAATATCGTCGCTACGCTTTGTTGGGATAGGGACGGGTCCATCTGGGCGGGAACCTATGACGGACTTTCCCGCATCGACCCAAGGAAATATGAGATCATCAACTTTTTCAGGGAGGATGGCCTTCCTGACAATGAATTCAACCATAGCTCCGTGCTGCAATCCTCATCCGGTGAGATCGTCATGGGAACAGTAAGTGGATTCATCCGTTTTGATCCCGAATCCCTTAAACGTCCGCTGAGGGGATTGGATAGCATCCGCATCAGCCATATTGAATACGGTACCGATAAAGGCGATACCATCATCTATAATCCTGCTTTCGGAAAGGATAAGATCATTCGCATCAAAAAAGGGATCCACTACGCAAAACTGTATTTTTTCAGCAATCCCTTGATCACATCAGAAAACTCCATGTACCAGTACCGAATCGATGGGATCCATCAGAACTGGGTCAATATGGGCAGTTCCCCTATCCTTCATCTCGACAATGCCAAGACCGGGAAATACGATCTGAAGGTCCGCATCATCTCCGGCAACGGCAGCATCGACATCATGGAGCAGACATACCCTGTGGAGGTAGAGCAGTATTTCTACAGGACACCTCTATTTTACGGGTTGATCATTGGCACACTCCTGGGGGTGATCATGCTCTATATACGGTCGATCAGGGGGCGGGAGAGAAAGCTGCTTGAACTTCGGATGGAACTTGCCCAGGATCTGCATGATGAGATAGGAGGGTACCTCACCGGTATCACGATGAACATGGACCTCATGCAAAAAAATGCGGCAAACTTTTCTCAATACCAGCGAACGATCCGCAGCCTTGGTAGAAAGGCTGTTTTCGCCCTGAAAGATGGACTCTGGAGCCTCGATAATCAGTCAGATAATGCCCAGCAACTCTGGGATAGGGTCAAGAGCATCACCAAAGAAAACCTGGAGCCGCTGGATATAGGCTTTCGGTTTTCTCAGACGGGCGAAATTAATGACATACAACTGACCATCCTGGAAAAACGTAACTTGCTCTATATTGCAAAGGAATGCCTCACCAACTGTATAAAGTACGGGGATGGGGGGATTGTCAGCCTGGACTGGTTAAAAGAGGATGGTGCACACGCCATTCGCATCAGTAACCATGTCGGCAAAAAACGACAGGAAGAAAACCAGAGTGGACACGGGCTGCACAATATGCAGGTCCGCATGGCGCGGATCGGCGGAGAGATGACATCTGAAGAGAAGGACGGCGTATTCACCACAACCCTAAAATTGCTTTTCATCCATGATAAGATTAGGCATTATAGAAGATAATACAGTTATTAGGCAGTCCATCACTGACTACTTTACGGACGATGCGGAGATCCAGATTGTCGCAGCGGCATCACATGTGGATGAATTCTATGGCATAGCAACTGATCCGCCGCAGGTTTTGCTGCTCGACCTCATGCTGCCCCATCGTAACGGGATGGATTGCATCGCGGAGTTGTGCAGCCGGTATCAGGGATTGTCGATCATCATACACTC
>JBIKIB010000284.1:0-5127 GCA_044361845.1 Chitinophagaceae bacterium
CATACATATCATTCCCACAGATCACTTCATCCCCCGGGTTTAGCAGCTTTATGACGGCATCGGTGGCGGCCACGCCGGAGCTGAAGGCGAGGCCATATTTTCCTTTCTCTATGAGTGCAAAAGCCTCCTCCAGTGCCTGTCGGGTGGGATTCTGCGATCTTGCATACTCAAATCCCTTGTTTACTCCTGGTGCTTCCTGCACGTAAGTGGATGTCTGGTAGATGGGTGTCATGATGGCGCCTGTGGAGGGATCGGGGTGTGCGCCGGCATGGATGAACAGTGTGGCAGGTTTCATTGTCTGGGGGGTTGTCAGATGCAAAGATGATTAAAAAATGCCGACGGGTTGAGTTTGGATTTTTACAGGAATTGTGAAACGACCCAATACCTCCAATCGCGGTTGTCTGGGGCATAGGCAGAAGATGATTTTATGTCTCTGGAGAGCACTGCCGGGTTCAGCATGCCCGCATCGACCAGCTTCTGTTGACCTTTCCTGATCTCCCCCTTCACCCGTTCATCCTGCATCCAATTGAACTGAGGGGCTTCAAAGCCGATTTTTCCCTTGCGTCGGAGGATATTTTCGGGTATGGATGTCCGGTAGCTTTCACGAAGGATCCATTTTGTGACCCCTTTTCGAATGCGAAAGGATGCCGGCAGCGAAAAAACGAATGAAACGAGATCGTGTTGAAGGAATGGAAGTCGGAGTTCCAGCCCGTGAGCCATTGCATTCCTGTCGGCATAGCGAAGCAATGTTTCCAGCCCACCGGTGCAGGTATCTGCATAGAGGATGTCATTCAGTTTTTCCACCACGGGTTTTTGGATGAAACCGGCGCCGGAGTAGGCTTCCATGAATTTTTGGTCGATATCAAGATTCCCTTCATGTAGGCGTCGGGCTTTGCGTTCGAGCATGGCAGATGTGAACCCGGGCATGAATGCCGCTGCCTTGTTGCGCCATCCCCATTCGGCGAGGAATCCATTATCCCTGAGGGCGCCGGCTTCCTGGTCCGCCTGGGTGAATCGTCTGGCGGCAATGAGTTCCTGCAGATACCAATGGGAGTACTTCAGGTATCCGGAAAGCGTCTCATCCGCACCCTGACCATCAAAAAGCACTTTGATTCCCTGGCGAACCGCCATGGCATGTACCTCAAATTGTGCAAATACGCCAGCCGAGCCAAAGGGCTCTTCCTGGTGGAATGCCATCAAATGCATCTTTTCCAACAGTCCGTCAGCATCTGGGACGACATTGTTCGCCTCAAAGTTGAATGCTTCATTCACTTCGTGTATGTAAGATGATTCGTCTTTTTCGAAACCGGGGAAGATTGCGCTGAAGCTTGGGCATACTTGGCCCGGGCTATCGTTTCGGGTATATGCTGCTGCGATTGCAGTGCTGTCAATTCCTCCGCTGATGGCAAGACCTTTCTTTACATCACTGTGCATCTTGCTTCTCACGGAAGATTCGAACAGTTTTTTGAAATGCCGGACCGCTTCATCTTCACCGATGTCGATGATTGTTTCCTTGTCAATGTCCCAGTAACGGCTGATCTCCAATCGGTTTTCCCGGGGTGTGAAGGTCAGGGTATGTGCGGGTGGGAGCCGGAATATATCTTGGTAAAATGTGAGTTCCTGCATGTCAGGATGCTGGGTCATCCCCAATGTGAGGAAATGGAGGAACATCTGTGGCCTGGGTTTTTTCCCGACTCCATCTGCCCACAAGGCTTTCATTTCGGATGCAAATTGAAGCATCCCGGTTTGATCATTGTAATGGAAGAAAAAAGGCTTTTCACCGAACCGGTCCCTTGCACAGAAGAGCTTCTGCTGCCGGCGATCCCAAAGTGCGAAAGCGAACATGCCTTCGAACCGATGTACGCATTCCGGACCGAATTCATGCCATGCCGCAGCTATGACTTCCGTGTCTATCATGGAACGAAACTGATATCCCTTCTGCTCGAGGCTATATCTTATTTCCCTGAAATTATAGATCTCCCCGTTATGGATCACGACATATTGGTCGAGGTAATGCATTGGCTGAATGGATCTTTCAGTTGGATCGATGATGGCCAGCCTTCTATGTCCGAGTCCTATAGCGGTCGTTCCGTTTTCTTCCAGATACATTCCATCTCCGTCAGGTCCGCGGTGCCGGATGCTGTCGGTCATGTTTTTGATCCTTTCAGGTGTGATCAGCCCTTTCAACGCTCCGGACGAGACAATGCCAGCGATACCACACATGCGTTTTTATTTAGCTTGTAAGATCAGGCACACATCTCAGTGTCGTGATCGAATCATAAAGTGAATGGGATGGTCAGTTTGAAATCATCCCAAAAGACGAGCAGGTTTATGAACTTTGAGGATTTTTCAAAATATATGGTCAGCGCCTCCGTAGGCTCACTTTGTTTTTCAGGTTTCACTTCAGCCCTAGCCACATCTTTTTTTATATCATACTTGAATGCTCCCCAGGTATCGTTTTCCTTGTTCAGGATGATGGTCCATTTATCTTTTTGAGGAATGGCATAGAGGGTGTACCTGCCTTTTTTCACCCTTGTGTTTTGCAGGGTAGCATCCCGGTAGAGTTCCAGTTCAGTGGCTTCATTCGCGCCCATCCGCCAGATCGTCCCGTATTCCAGCAGATCTCCAACAATCGTTCTGCCGCCTTTCATCGGTCTGCTGTAAATGACCCGGGCAAAAAGTGGTTCTGTGGCTTTGTCTTGTACCTTCAGGATAGGAAAATTCATCGGATAGTAACTGATATCCAGTACGGACTTATCGACAGGTGGAAGGCGTGATGCCTGCGCAAGGGACAATGAATAGAGGGATAAGACGAAGGCGGAAGTCAGTAGAAGATGCTTCATGGGTGAAAAATATATGCAAAAATAATTTATTAACTGATCTTCATCAGCAAGAGTACAAGGCTTTATCAGCACAACATTTTTCACACGATTTTATTTTTGCAACACAAACTGGAATATGAAGCCGAATATCAAATATGTTTCTGCAAGCGAGGCACTTTCTGTCATACGATCGGGGCACAGGGTCTTTGTACATGGAAGTGCCATGACTCCCGTTTATCTGCTTAATGAGCTTGCAAAGGAGTCTGGCAGATTGCGTGATGTGGAAATGGTATCGATCACCATCCATGGTGACATCGACGTATGTAAGCCTGAATATGCCGGGAATTTTCATATGAACTCCATGTTCGTGTCTGCAAGCATACGGCAGGCTGTCGCCGAAGGCCGGGCCGATTATATCCCGGTGTTCCTGAGCGAGATACCGGAACTCTTCAAGCGCAACATACTTCCGTTGGATGTGGCCATTGTTCAGGTATCAGTCCCGGATGAACATGGGTATTGCTCCCTTGGTGTATCGGTGGATGTCGCCCGAAGTGCCGTGAACACTGCAAAACATGTGATCGCACAGGTGAACCCAAACGCTCCCCGGACGCATGGCGACGGAATGATCCATGCCAGCCGGTTGCATGCCATGGTCTGGTGTGAAGATCCGATGCCGGAATCCACGTATGCCGAGAAAGTGACCGAGAAAGAGCTCCGGATCGGGAAATATATCGCGGAGTTGGTGGAAGACAGGTCTTGTTTGCAGATGGGTATCGGTGCCATCCCGGATGCGGTCTTGAAATGTCTGGGCAATCACAAGGATCTTGGCGTCCATACGGAGATGTTCTCCGATGGGTTGATAGATCTTTTCGATAACGATATCATCAACAATAAGTACAAAAGGATCCATCCTAATAAGACCGTTACTGGATTCGCACTGGGATCCAGGCGTTTATACGATTACGTGGATGATAATCCCGCATTCAACTTCCTGGATATTGATTATGTGAATGATCCGCATGTGATCCGTAGAAATCCGAAGGTCGTAGCGGTCAATAGCTGTGTGGAAGTGGACGTAACCGGCCAGGTTTGTTCGGATTCCATTGGGACATACCAGTATTCCGGTGTAGGAGGACAGATGGATTTTATCAGGGGAGCATCGCTTTCGGAAGGTGGGAAGCCGATCATTGCGTTATCATCCCGTACGAACAAGGGGCTTCCCAGAATTGTCCCTACACTTAAGCCAGGTGCGGGTGTGATTACCACCAGGTCGCATGTGCATTATATCGTCACGGAATACGGGGTGGCATATCTTTTCGGCAAGAATCTACGTCAAAGGGCCAAGGCACTGATTGATATCGCACATCCGGATGACCGGGAATTGCTGGAGCAGGCGTGTTTTGAGCGCTTTAAGGTGTTCCCGGTCTGAACAGCCTTAACCAGCGATTGGATGAAAGCTGCCGTATATTGGGTTATTTGAATGTCTGGATCCTGGATGCGGCAAAATTTCGAACATCCGGCATGAATGACCGGTAGCAATCCCTGAGAAGAAGGTAGTGTTGTTCGAAGATCGTCATTGCGGTGATGCTATCATCCATATACCTGGCCCTGCGAACCAGTCCTCCGAAACTTTTCTCCAGTCCCTCTTTGAATTGATAGTTATAGAGCCAATCCTGACTTTTCATATAAGGGAACATGGCAGAGAACCGATCGGGTAAGGTTGCGGTGTGGGGTTCAATGATGGAATAGGTTTCGTTCGAGAATGATTTCAGACTATCATCCGTAAAAATGTCGGAATCACTGGCGAGGAAATGGTCATATACCACATCTATAAATGCCGCAGCATACAACCTGTAGTGGGCCCTGAATACCTGTTTGGCTTCGATCGATGCTTGGTGTTTGTCGGTGAAGGAGTCGATCGCGCGGTGCAGGATGATTCCATTTCTGATGCCAGTGGGATAATCATACTGGTGCTTCCCTTTCACAAAATCACTGATCAGGTTGCCCACTGTGATCTCGGGGTCTCCAAAGGAAAGAAAAGCATGTGCCAGAAAGTTCATATGCAAAGGTACTTTAATCCCAAAGTGGTACAGCGGATTTCGATCGCCTGAAAGGTTACAGTCACATGGCGCTGTGCACCATGGCAGGAATTGACATATTTTTGCGGACAATAAATGAATGTCATGAAAAAAGGACCTGTATCAGAATTCATAGTCCATCATTACCGGCATTTCAACGCTGCCGCGATGGTGGATGCTGCCAAAGGGTATGAGCAGCATTTGCTGGAAGGCGGTAAGATGCTTGT
>JBIKIB010000283.1:0-5127 GCA_044361845.1 Chitinophagaceae bacterium
GCCGGGTGGATCGACCTGTCGGATGAAGTACGGCCCGAATCGGCGGAAGTGGTGGCATATTTCAAAAACCGGGGGATAAGGACCATCCTGCTCAGTGGCGATACGGATGCACGCTGTGCCGCGATCGCGGCCTCCCTTGGCATCGATGAATACCATGCCCGGCAGCTACCCGAACAGAAGATGAATAAAATCGAAGCCCTCTCCGCCGGGGCACCGACGGCCATGGTTGGGGACGGTATCAACGATGCCCCAGCCCTGGCCAAAGCCACGATCGGTATCTCCCTGAGCGAGGCATCGCAACTCGCCATGCAAAGCGCACAGGTGGTCTTGATGAGCCATGGGATCAAAAAACTTCCCTTGGCCATGGGCCTTGGCCGACATACCTATACCACGATCCGACAAAACCTTTTCTGGGCGTTTTTCTACAATATCATCGCCATCCCCGTAGCTGCCTTCGGATACCTGACACCCGCTTTCGGAGCATTGGTGATGGGCTTCAGCGATGTGGTGCTGGCCATTAATTCTGTTCGGCTTTTCGTGAAAAAAGTCGATTGAATGCCCGAACCCTGCCATCCAATGACACCTGACACATGACGCCAAAGGAAATCCTGCATCAGTACTGGGGACATGCGTCCTTCCGCCCACTTCAGGAAGAGATCATCCGATCCGTACTAACGGGTAAGGATACCCTGGCCATACTTCCGACCGGAGGGGGGAAGTCCGTATGCTTCCAGGTGCCGGCACTCGCCATGGATGGTCTATGCCTGGTGATATCCCCGCTCATCGCTTTGATGCAGGACCAACTCCAGCAACTGAAACAGAAAGGCATCCCCGCAGCATCCTTGCACACCGGCATGGGACAGGATGAACTCCGATCAGTCCTTCGTCAGGCTGTGGCAGGGGAATACAAATTCCTGTACGTTTCGCCGGAACGCCTAAAAACAAATGCTTTCCGGGATTACCTGCCATACCTTCCCCTGAACCTGATCGCCGTGGACGAGGCACATTGCATATCCCAGTGGGGATATGATTTCAGACCCTCCTACCTCGAGATCGCGGCAGTGAGAAAAGTGAAAAAAAACCTGCCCGTGATCGCGCTGACCGCTTCTGCCACAGAGGAAGTCCAGCAGGATATCACCGAAAAGCTGAGTTTGCGTGGACCGGTATGCTTCAGGCAGTCATTCGAAAGACCGAACCTTTCCTATAGCGTCATTCTCGTGGAATCCCGATCGGCACGACTGGTGACGATCTTGAAAAAAGTACAGGGATCTTCGATCGTTTACTGCCGCACAAGAAAAAAAACAAAAGAATACAGTGCCCTGCTGCAACGGGAAGGAATCAGCGCATCCTGTTATCATGCGGGACTGGACAGAGCGGACCGAAAGGAGCGACAAGAAAAATGGATATCCAATGAGATACGGGTGATGGTATGCACCAATGCCTTTGGAATGGGCATCGATAAACCCGACGTCAGACTCGTCATCCATACAGCGCCTCCTGACTGTCTTGAAAACTATTATCAGGAGGCTGGAAGAGCCGGACGCGATGGCAAGAAATCCTATGCCGTGCAGCTGTATCTGGTAAAAGACCTGGAAGAACTTGCCGGAATGCCCGAAATGCGCTACCCACCTATGTCCACCATTCGAAAGGTCTACCAGGCTATAGCGAATTACCTACAACTTCCCAGCGGGATCGGTGAGGATAACAGCTACCCGCTGGATATTCAGGACCTCGCAGAACGCTTCAAACTGCCGATCCTGGAGATCATCCATTCCCTGAAAGCCATGCAACAGGGCGGGATCCTCGACTATCAGGAACAACTGTTTCTTCCACCGAATGTGCAATGCCTGGCCCAAAGAGACCAACTCTTCGAATTCGAAAAAATGCATCCTGAGCTGGAACCAATGCTCAAGGCATTGCTCCGGTCCTATGGCGGGATCTTCGAACATCCAATCATGATCTCTGAAAGACAACTCGGCGGGATCCTTAAAAAATCAGCGGTTGCCGTAAGGGAAGACCTGCTGAAACTGAATGCACGTGGCATCATCCGCTACCAGCCTCAAAGAGACACGCCGCATATTCGCTATCTGCAGGACCGGGTGAAGGCAGAAGACTTGTACATAGAACCCATCTCCTACCTTAAAAGAAAATCCACCTACACCGAACGAGTCAGGGATATGCTTGCATACATGACGGGCAAAAGCTGCCGTGCACAATTCATCGGCCGGTATTTCGGAGATACCGAGATCCGTCCATGCGGCATTTGTGACAACTGCGTAGAGATGAAAAAGTCTCCCTTCACGACCCGCGATTACCGGGATATCGCAGATCTCCTCGAAGCAGCCCTGAAAGAAAATGACTATTCCGCCAAAGAGCTGGAGACACTCTTGAAACCATCCGACCACGAAAGGTTCTGGCGTGTACTCGACCATTGGGAGGCGGAAGGCAAGATAGAAATGACCAAGGATGGGAAGGTCAAGATGAGAAACTGACCGGTGTAGACCAGATTGCAGATTGATGGCTTGAATGAGGGATTCACCTCACGGAGGGGTGCCCAATGCAGTACCCGTATGGCTGCCGTACAGGATGGGAAAAAATGTGCAGGCAAAAAAAAAGGGCCAGGATAGAAATCCAGCCCGTTTTAAAATCCAATATCCTATGAAAAACCGTAGTAAAGATAGGGCAGTTTTCGAAAGAAAAACAGGGTTAACCCGGGTATTTTTCCACGGTCTTGATTCAAACTTGCAACCTGTTGGTTATTAGTAGATATAGGTCAAAAAAATATATGAGGTGCGTGTTCCGGGAATGCTCCTAACCGAAAAATCCCTTACTCTTCCTCCGGGTACCCCCAAGACCAAGCGCACCCAACAGGGTGCGGGTCAATATGCTCGCCGCCGTTCTGCCGGCCTGCCGTACGACGGAACTCTCGAGTATGGTCTCCACGGTTGATTTTCCGGAATCCCGTGGGTTTTGTTTGGCAGGAATATCCGTGGCACTTGCTGCGGCTTCGATTTTGGCAGTGAGCATTTCATATGCACTATGGCTATCGAGTGACTGTTCGTATTTTTTGACCAAAGCAGAGCGGCGCACCAGTTGCGAAACCTCTTCCTGCGAAAGGACGTCCATCCTCGTGGCAGGGGGCATCAGATAAGTATGTACGAGTGGTGTCGGGATACCTTTCTCATTGAGCATTGTGACAAGTGCTTCACCGATTCCCATCTGCGTCAAAAGATCCTCCACCTTGTAGTAGGCGGTCTCCGGATAGTTTTGTGCAGCGAGTTTGATCGTCTTTCGGTCGGCAGCGGTGAAAGCCCGAAGGGCATGCTGGATCTTTAGTCCGAGCTGTGAGAGCACGGATGCCGGTACGTCCTGTGGGTTCTGGGTGCAGAAGAAAATCCCCACCCCTTTTGACCGGATGAGCTTGATGACCGTCTCGATCTGCTGCAGCAATGCTGGAGTGGCTTCCTGAAAGATCAAATGGGCTTCATCGATGAACAAAACGAGCTTGGGCTTTTCAAGGTCTCCTTCCTCCGGGAAGATCGCATAGATCTCTGCCAGCAGACCCAGCATGAACGTGGAAAATAACTTAGGACGATTTTGCATGTCCGTCACCCGTAGGATATTGATCATTCCCCTTCCGTCAGCACCGATGCGGGTGAGGTCTTCGACGTCAAAGGATGGCTCTCCAAAAAAGCTGTCTGCGCCCTGCTGCTGCAGTTCAATGACCTTCCTGAGGATGGTACCCGTCGTGGAGGTAGATATCTTGCCATATTGTGCTTCCACCTCTTTCTTTCCCTCGTTGCCGATGAACTGCAGCACTTTGATGAAATCTTTTAGGTCCAATAAGGGCATATGTTCATCATCGCAGTATTTGAAGATCATGGATACCACGCCTTCCTGCGTCTCGTTGAGGCCAAGGATCTTCGAGAGCAGTATGGGTCCAAACTCAATGACGGTGCTGCGTAAACGAACGCCCGGTTCGCCGCTGAGCGAAAGCAATTCCACCGGGAAGGTGGCGGGCTGATAATCCCCTTCGCCGATCTTTGCGATGCGCTCACTGATCCTTTCGTTCAGAGACCCGGGTGCTGCGATACCGCTGAGGTCACCTTTGATATCCATCATCAGCACGGGTACGCTGGCATTGCTTAGGCCTTCAGCGAGGACCTGCAGGGTTTTTGTCTTCCCTGTGCCTGTTGCACCAGCAATGAGTCCGTGCCGGTTCATGGTCCGCAGCGGAACCCGTACCATCGATCCCGTGAGCACATCAGATCCGAGCACTGCGGCACCCAGCAAGAAACTCTCACCCTTGAAAGTGTATCCCTGTGCGACGATGTCATTGAAAGCCGACTGGTCAGCCATATTGAAAAATTTATGGGAAGGTAAACAAAAGGCAGCCTCGATATAAGTCCGGGTCCGTCAAAATAAATCAAATCAAAGGCGGCAGGAAAAGCCGATATGGGCAGCGATCTACCAGTCCTCCTCTCTTTCAAGCATGAGGATGGCGCTTTGCGGCAGGATGAAATATTTATCCCCTCCGTACATTACTTCCGTGACACCGCTCATGAGAAAAATTGCAAGGTCTCCTTCCCTGGCCTGTAGCGGAACGTAGCGTACCGGATCTCCGTCATGCTTCCAGGGTTCATCCTCGACCGGCATCTGGATCGCATGACCCGGACCGGTCTTCATCACATATCCCTGCTGCACTTTTTCCCGCTCATGCACCCCGGGCGGAAGATAAAGTCCGCTTTCCGTTCTATTGTCAGCCTGGGAAGGTTTGACAAGCACCCTGTCGCCGATGATGATCAGCTTCTTGAATGTATTGTTTTCCGTGACATGCATTACCCGCGAATTTACGGAATCCCATTGTTTCATATTTAAAAGATGAAACTGGCATTGGTTTTGTTTAACAAAACTTTATCCCCCGATTGTTTCACGCATGGAAGGGAATATTTTTATTTGTCACAAATCATCCCCTCATGAGTTCAGAAAACCTAAAAGCCAAGATCCTCCTATGCGAAGACGATCCCAACCTCGGGATGGTACTCAAGAATTACCTTGAGATCAATGATTACGAAGTTGTCCTGGAGCGTGATGGAAGACTGGGCCTGGCAGCATTCCAGCGAGAAA
>JBIKIB010000285.1:0-5126 GCA_044361845.1 Chitinophagaceae bacterium
AATGCATGACGTGTGAAGTGCAGCAGGTATTCAAGCCCATTCCGTTGGCTCAGTCCGGCAAGTTTCGGCTTCAGTGCATTCACCAAGGATTCGCTTGTAACTCTGCTCACGGGGATGTTGAACTGGTTGCCATACTCTGTCACCGGGTAGTTGGCGAAAAATCCACGCATCGTTTTGTTTAGTCTGATGCTCAGGTGCTCCTTTTTCCGGCCATAGTCAAATTCAATTTCACGGGTCATATAATCTGTTTCCGGGAAATCAGGCAGTCTATCGATGGCAAAACTGAACAGCCTGCTGTCGTCAGCAACGTTTGGGAGCATTGGGGCATTAGAACCAGGCAATTCGGCATCGAATCCGTAATCATGGTGGTTGATGCATATGTATTGCCTATCTCCGATCAGCTTGGCGGGGAGGTTGTATATGATGTCGTTCGTCCGGATGTACAAAAGTGTTCTTTTTGCATCCACGACCAGCAGTGGGTCATAGCCTGATCCACTCAACAAATGGAATTTCACTGAGGTATATTGAAAATAGTCGGACAGTTTTGGGGCAATGGCGTTCGACACTTTTCGGATCAGTTGGTAATAGAGCCAGTCGCATAGGGACATCTCTTTTCTGGCAATATCCATTTCCTTCAAAAGGTCTGAGGTCCTCTCCGAAAGAAATTTGTCGATTGCCTGTGTCGCTTGTATGTCATGCCGGAGCGTTGCAGGGAGTTGCAAGACTGCTTTCGGAATGCGGAAATCCCTGCCCATGAAAGTCACTTGCGTGATCGGGTCATCCTTTTGTGCTGCAGTCTTGAAAGACGTCAGGCACAGTATGATCAAAATGCTTATGAATTGAGTTTTTAGCAAGGGTTATGCACATTTTTCCATCTAAAGTTAACAATAAATTAATATAGACGGAAACGCAGATAACCCTTTTAATATTGCCGATGATCGATCCGGAAGGGATTTTCCCTTTACCGGCCTGCGGGATATTTTTTCTTTCCTTTAGTTGAGAACCAAATGATGCGGTTCATTTTACCATCTTCGCCTCCATCGACTTCGTCATACACTTCTTCCATAGATTGAATAGCATATCTTTTCTCGCGGCCTTTGAGTGCGGTCAGTGGTTTGTTCATCTGATCAAGCGGGATGTTCGCAGCAATGGATTTGAAAGGTCTTTTCTGTTTGTTGCCGGAGAAGCAGTCGAACATCGGAGATGCCGTTGCATCGATTCCGTGCATGGGTGGGATGCACAATATCTGTTCGATTGTCCTTACCATGGAGGTTTGGTTGTATTGCGTGGTGATGACGTCCCCTGTGCCGTATGGGCTTACGACGAGTCCCACTGTCCGATAGCCTGAAATGTGATCCCATCCGCTTTGTGAGTCATCCTGTGTGATGAAGATGACGGTTGAATCGAAGTATCTGCTGTTGGTGATTTTTTCAAGGATCCTTCCGAGGGCAAGGTCGTTGTCGGCCACCATGGCGGCCGGAGTGGGGAAGTCTGGAGAAAGTCCGGCTGTGTGGTCGTTGGGCAGCGATACGATCATGAGATTAGGCATGCTGTCACCTTTTTCGAAATTGTCCCATTCTTGCAGGAAGATGTCCGCCCTTTGCTGGTCGCTGAAGGCCATATTGTCGTTGTCGGGAAAATCGGGGGAGATGACGGGTCTGATAGGCGCGATGGTCGTTACATTATGCCAGTCGGGGGTTTTGCCCTGCTGGTAGTTCCTGTAGAGATCGATCCATTTCAGTTTTTTATCGTACACCGTGAGACAGGCTTCGCCAAAAATCCTGACAGTTTTTCCATATGCCAAGGCGTGATTCCATATGTATCCTGTTTTGTTGTATACCATGGCATCTTCCTGACGGTGCGGGTAGCTCCGGAACCATGCCCTTACATTCTTTTCCACGTAGTCGGATACGATTGCGGCGTTGCTCCACTGGTGTCCTTCGGCGCTCGATTTCCCGGAGGCGTAATAGTTATCCATCCACCCGTATTGTGCTGCCAGGGCATGTGTGTTTGGGGTGATTCGTGCGCCGAAGACGCATAGGCTGCTGTCGCCTCGGCCTTTGGACATGTCTCCAAAGACCTGGTCATAGGTTTTATTTTCTTTGATGATGTAAACGACATGTTTGAAAACGGAAGGTTCCCCGATCCGTTCCGGCACGGGGACGGGTCTCATGTTTTTTCTTGGCGCCTGCATCGAGGTGGAGAGTCTGTGTTGCAGTGCGTTCCGGAAGGCATCTTCCGTCATCCTTCCCAGGGTTTTTTCATCCGGCAGTCGGATGATGCTCACCGAGGCCAGCTGATAGTGGATGCCCCTGGCTTTCTTCGCCGTATTGACCACATTGACTCCTTCCGCTTCGAGGTTCGCGACGATGATCTTGTCTTTTATGACCAGACTTCCTGCGGGGTATGCTTCGGTAGGGACGTATCCCTTGATCATAGTCGCACCTTTCCCGCCTGTCGAGGATTTTGCTCCAAGCTGTACGACAGCCAAGGCGTTATCCATTCCGTTGGATACGAACAGCAGTTGTCCTGACGGGTCTATTGACAGTCCGTTAGGGGTGCTTCCTCCTTTGCCTTGCCCGGTGCCGAATAGACCGACAGCGATGGTCTCTGTCACCTGATCGTTTCGAGTATTGATGACCGTTATGTCGTCGCTGTTCCCGTTGCTCACATAAACATGGCGACCGTCTTTTGAAGGGATGATCGCATTCGGATGCAGTCCTGCGGGTATTTCTTTCAGGAGTTTACCGTTGACAGGATCCAACACGGATACGCTACCATATGCCGTGGCACCTGTCGCCGGGTCGGTATAGGCCAGTCGCCAGGGTGTTCCGGCCCTTTCCTTCGTGCTGTCGATGGCCTGCGGACCGGCCCAGTTGGTCACATAGACCTTGTTGTTGGCGAGGGTTATGCCATAAGGCGCCACGCCGGTAGCGGCCCTCCATAAGATCTGTCTGTCGCTCCAGCGGATCTTTATCAGCTCATCATTGCCGTTGAGTACTGCATAAATATGCGGGTCCGTTCCTTTGTCAACCGCAATGTCGTTGGGAATCGCATTGCGGGCAGGCGCCTTTCTGTCGATCTTCATGCCCGTCACATCCCTGATCTTTCCGTCCCAATGCGCAGACATCAGATAGGCATTCATGCCGCCCGCTGCAGACCAAACGATCCATGTCTTGCCACCTTGGGTGAACGTCTCGATACCGGAATAGGTGCTCACGATGCCGCCATATTCTTTGACATCTGCGAATGTGAATCTGTCGATGATCTTTCCTTCCGTATCGATGACGAGTATTCCGTACCGGTCCTCGACGACGACGAGATCGGTGCCTTCAAGCCGGGTGATGTCGAGTGCATGGTTCTCCAGTGAAGGGTTCCCGAAGCGGATCACTTTTCCTTCGCTGCGTATCACCCTGTTATAGGGCATGATCGTGATGGAGTCATGCAGGGTTGAGCGCAACAGTCTCTGTTCAAATGCTTCTGAGCCGAAGCCGATAAGGAATTCGGCCAGTTCATCAATCTTGTCTGTATTGATGTAATCCACACCCAGTTGCGCAAGTTTCCGCCAGGCCGCGGGGTTATCCGGGTTGCCCCAGAATCGGAATGGTTTTCCCGCTTCATGAGCGGCAGTGATCGCTTTCATTGCCTTGATGCTGTCGAAGCGGAAGCTGCCGGGCATCAGATAGTTTGCGTAGGAGTCGCTGATCAGGGAGACTTTTTTCCCTGCTGCAGCATCATAAACCGTACCCGGCCTCCCATCGAAGGATATGAATGAAGGGTATCGATCATATTTATCGGGAGAAGGTCTGTTGCCGCTGATCGTGAAGGTGATGTTCGGGGCGGATGTGACGGTCGGATATCGCTTCAGCAGCTTGACCAATGCGTCAAGTGTGCCGGTGGCTTCGGATTTTATATCGATCAGCAATTGCAGTTTTGAATCCGAGGGTCTTCCGGATTCCGCTTTTTTTTCCGCAATGGCTTTTTTCAATGGCCGGAGGTATAGATTTTCCAGGGAGCGTTCTTTCGCAACATCTTTCAAGTCATGTGCCACGAGCAGTTTTCCATTTAGCAGGTAAACATCCGCTTCGATGGAGGAGAATCCCTTCCTAAATGCATGTTGGAATGGTTCCCGCTGCTCGTAGTCGTTGTGTGAATGGGAGTAGATGCGGGCTGACTGTGCATGCAACAAGACGGGGATCAGGCAAATCAGGACGAGGAGGCTTGTGGGATATTTCATCGCATGTATTGTATGATACGATGCAACATAGTGTTTTCTCAGTTTCAAAAGATGTAAAATGTCCATCTTTTAGGGCGAGGGATCAATGCCTGTTTGCCATGCTTCGTGGCAAGTTATCGATATCTTCGTAGTCAAAATCCCGGAAAGATGCGCGCAATAAATATTTGTCTCCTCATATCCATGTTTTTTATAGGGGACAGTTTCGCTCAAAGTACGGATTCCACATTGGATGTGGTGAGTTGGAACATTGAGTGGTTCGGTTCGACATCGAACGGTCCGACGAACAAGAGCCTGCAGGAGGCCAATGTGGTTAAGGTCCTCAAGTGGATGAATGCAGACCTTTACGGACTTGTAGAAGTGGTGGATACGCTGCGCATGAGGCGGGTGGTCGATGAGCTTGGAAATGCCGAATTTGGTTATGTCATTTCTCCGTTCTGCACGCAGGCCACGCAGCCCTCAGGGAATGCGTGGCTGAATGGTCAGAAGCTGGCATTCATCTACCGGAAATCGGTCTTTTCGAATATCAGCACCCGGGGAATGATGCGCAACAGCGCAACAGCGAATACGAACTGGGCGTCAGGGCGGTTCCCGTTCATGCTTTCGGCGACAGCGACCATGGAAGGTGTCAGCAAGCAGATGAATATCATACTGATCCATGCAAAAGCCGGCAGCACCGAAAGCGATTACCTGAAGCGGCTTGTAGGTTCTCAGGAGCTGAAGGATACGCTGGACATGTACTACGGTTCTGCAAATACGCTCATCATCGGAGATTTCAACGATGCACTGCACAACAGCATCTATCCCGGTGCGAGTGTGAGTTCCTACAATCCGATCGTGATGGACAGCACGGATGCAGACCACTACAAGTCCGTCACAATGTCACTTGGCA
>JBIKIB010000286.1:0-5097 GCA_044361845.1 Chitinophagaceae bacterium
GGTGCGATGCGCAGTGGCGCCCAGATCGTGAGCTATGAGCTTTCCGCCGGCCTTTCGATCCTCACGATCGTCGTGCTCTCGGGTAGCCTGCAGATCTCGGATATCGTCACCTCACAGTCCAATGGCTGGTGGATCTTCAAGGGACATATCCCTGCGATCATCGCCTTTGTGATTTTTCTGATCGCTGCCACGGCCGAGACGAACCGCGCTCCTTTCGATATGGCCGAGGCAGAATCGGAACTCACGGGGGGCTTCCATACGGAGTATTCCGGAATGAAGTTCGCATTGTTTTTTCTCGCTGAATACATCAACGTATTCGTCGTCTGTGCGATCGGTGCAACGCTGTTCCTCGGTGGATGGATGCCCCTGCATATCGGGAGTCTGGAATGGTTCAACCATGCGATGGATTATATCCCTTCATCGATCTGGTTCTTTGGCAAGACGTTCTTTCTGATATTCGTGATCATGTGGTTCCGCTGGACGTTCCCGAGGTTGCGCATCGACCAACTGCTTACCCTGGAATGGAAATACCTGCTACCGATCGGCATGGTGAATATCCTGCTGGTGACGATCATCGCGATCCTTAAATGGCATTTTTAAGGAGCGTAGGGATTGGGTAAGCCAACAGGTCATTTGAAACGGATAATAAATGTGACGTTGGATCAGAAAGACAAAAAATGTATGATGCAAATGATTGAAATATGTTCCTGAAAGATTATTTCACCGATATCGCACAGGCTGTCGGCTCACTGCTCACCGGGATGCGCAGGACCGGTTATTATTTCACGCACCACAAGGAGATCATCACGGAGCAGTATCCCGACAATCGTGCGACCCTTGTGTTGCCCGAGCGGTTCCGGGGGGAAGTCGTGATGCCCCATAACGAAGAGAATGAACACCGCTGCACAGGATGCACCGCCTGCGAAATCGCTTGCCCGAATGGTACGATCAAGATCGTCACCAAATTCGAGCTGAATGCCGAAGGGAAAAAGAAGAAGGCCGTCGATACATTCGTATACCATCTGGAACTCTGCACCATGTGCAATCTTTGCATACAGGCCTGTCCGACGGATGCGATAAAAATGGCACAGACATTCGAGCACAGCGTCTACGACAGGAGTCAGCTGACCAGGATCCTTAACAAACCAGAATCCAAACTCCAGGAGGGGGTTGAATGATGAACGGGGAAACGATCGTTTTTTACCTGCTCGCCGCCCTCACCCTTGTGAGCGCATTGTTGGCAGTGACTTCCAGACAGATATTTCGCTCGGCGATATACCTGCTGCTGAGCCTGCTGGGCATCGCAGGTATTTATTTCTGGTTGCGGTATGAGTTCGTTGCCGCCGTGCAGATCGTTGTCTATGCGGGTGGCATCGCGGTACTCATCATCTTCTCTGTGTTCCTCACCCAGCGATCAGGCGAGGACCTCCCCAAACAGTCACCCGCAAGGATGCTCTTTGCGGCCGTCGCCGCCTTGTCGGGGTTGGGACTTGTCATGCTGCAGGTACTCCGCCATCGGTTCGCCGGTACGACCATGCCGGGGATCGACAACGGCGTATCGGCCATCGGTCGCCGCATGCTCAGCGTCGGGGAGGAAGGATACGCACTGCCATTCGAAGTGGTGAGCATGCTGCTGCTGGCAGCCATGATCGGATGCATCGTCATTGCCATGCGCGCTAAAACAAAGTCATCATGATGGAACCCGGACTGGATCATCTGCTGTTCATCGGTACCGCGCTGTTCTTCATCGGCATCTACGGGTTCCTGACAAGAAGGAACCTCATCACCATGCTGATGAGCCTGGAACTGCTACTCAACAGCGTCTGCCTGAACTTCATCGCATTCAACAAATATCTATGGCCGGACCGGCTGGACGGGCTATTCTTCACGGTGTTCATCATCGCCATCGCGGCGGCGGAAGCGGCCGTGGCCATCGCCATCATCATCCATCTGTTCTGGAACCATAAATCGATTGATGTCCATGCGGCGGAGGATTTGAAAAATTGAAGACTGACAAAAGAACAAATACATTCACCGCACAGAACATGGGAGATGAGGGTGACAATCATGTGATACAGCATCCCACCACTCGACCATCTGTTCCGATGCGTAATTCGCAATGACCATGCCTGAGAATTTTGTGATCATTCTGGTTCCGCTGCTCCCATTGCTGGGGTTCGTCGTGCTGGCATTTTTCGGAAAACAATTCGGAGGACAAACGGCAGGCTGGTTCGGGACGATGCTGTCGGCCATCTCCGCAGCCATAGCATTGGTCATAGCATATGGGTATTTTTTCAGCTGGGGAAATCAGGCCGGGACCCATACCGCCGCCCTGCCATTTCGTATCCCATGGTTGACATTCACCCCATCCCTTAGCATCGACCTGGGTGTGCTCCTGGATCCCATCTCCGTCATGATGCTGGTCGTGGTGACATTCATCTCCCTGATGGTGCATATCTTCAGCCTGGACTACATGAAAGGGGAGGACCGCTTCCCAACATATTACGCATTCCTTTCGCTATTCACCTTCTCGATGCTCGGATTGGTGATGTCCTCCAACTTGTTTCAGATGTACATCTTCTGGGAACTTGTTGGCGTCTCCTCGTTCCTGCTGATCGGTTTTTATTATGCAAGGCCTGCGGCCGTTGCCGCTGCCAAAAAGGCCTTCATCGTCACCCGTTTTGCCGACCTGGGATTTCTCATCGGGATCCTGATCCTTTCTCATGGTGCACAAACACTTGACTTTCAAACGCTCATCCAGCGGCTCACATCCCCTGAGGTACCGGCATACACCGCATTTCTTTCGCAGACATTCCTGGGCTGTTCCGTTGTGAGCTGGGGGCTGGCGCTGGTGTTCATCGGGGGTGCCGGCAAGAGTGCGATGTTCCCCTTGCATATTTGGTTGCCGGATGCGATGGAAGGCCCCACTCCGGTGTCCGCACTCATACATGCCGCCACGATGGTCGTCGCCGGGGTATTCCTTGTGGCCAGGCTTTTTCCGGCCTTTGCCCTCACGACACCGGCTCTGCTCGATTGGGTCGGTTACACGGGGGCTTTCTCCGCATTGTTCGCTGCGGTCATTGCCTGTACACAGACGGATATCAAACGCGTACTGGCTTATTCCACGATGTCTCAGATAGGATTCATGATGCTCGCATTGGGCGTGTCGGGCCATGGCGGAGAAAGCGGACTGGGGTTCACCGCATCCCAGTTCCATTTGTTCACACATGCCCTCTTCAAAGCACTTCTCTTCCTGGGGGCAGGGGTTGTGATCCACGCAGTGCACAGCAATGACCTCAGGGATATGGGTGGCCTCCGTAAGCATCTGCCCGTGACACATCTGAGCTTCCTTGTCGCCTGCCTCGCCATCTCCGGAATGCCGCCCCTGTCAGGATTCTTCAGCAAGGAGGAGATCCTTCTGGCCGCTTACCGTAAAAGCCATCTGCTCTTCGGTGTGGCATTGTTCACGTCCGGACTGACCGCGTTCTACATGTTCAGGTTGTATTTCAGCATTTTCTGGAACAGGCCTTCTTCGGTTACGCATCACAGCAAGGAAGGCGGACCCGCGACGGTTCTTCCGCTGATGATCCTGGCCGCTGGCGCCATGTCGGCAGGCTTCATCCCGTTCAGTCATTTTGTGACGTCCGACGGCGTGCCCTTCGAGTCGCATCTGCACTTCGCATTTTCCATTGCACCGGTCCTCACAGGGCTGGCAGGCATCCTTATTGCGGCATGGATGTACCTAAGACAGGGTGATCTGCCACAACGGATGGCCACTGCCTTGAACGGCCTGCATACTTCGGCGCTGAATAAATTTTACATTGATGAAGTGTATCTTTTTGTGACCCAAAAAGTCCTGTTCAACCTCATCGGTCGTCCGGCAGCCTGGTTCGATCGTCATATCGTCGATGGACTCGTCAACCTGACCGGCAATGCCACGGTGGACCTCTCCGGGAAAGTAAAGGCCCTGCAGTCCGGTCGTGTGCAGCAGTATGCGTTCGTGTTCCTGGGGGGCTTGTTGCTGCTGCTGATCATGGTGGTGTATTTGATGAACTAAGATAAATATCAGGCATCCGGTCCTGTGCGGATCGTTTTTTTCGCCAGCCGGTCGCCGTCAACTTTGCAATATGAACCTACTCGCGTTACTGATCATCCCGTTGCTCACGGCACTGCTGATCCTGCTGGAGAGAAGGCCGATGCAGGTGCGTTGGCTGGCCCTTGCCGGTTCTTCCGTTCAACTGTTGGCATCTATCCTTTTGTATTTCGGATACCGGAAGGCAGCCGTTATGGATCCTTCAGCGCCATTCCTTTTCCGGGAGCGCTTCAGCTGGTATCCTGATTGGAATATCGGGCTTCATATCGGCGTCGATGGCATCAGCGTGGCCATGATCTTACTCACGGCTTTCGTGGTGGTCGCTGGTGTGCTTGTTTCGTGGAAGGTCGAAAAGATGACCGGGTCGTTTTTCTTCTTGTTGATCCTGCTGAGTCTGGGTGCTTACGGTTTTTTCATATCACTGGATCTGTTCACGATGTTTTTCTTCCTCGAGCTTGCTGTCATACCCAAGTTCCTGCTCATAGGGATTTGGGGCAGTGGAGACAAGGCCTACAGTGCCAACAAGCTCGCACTGATGCTCATGGGGGGATCCGCATTGATCCTGGTGGCCATACTGGCATTGTACGTCTCCGCACCGGATGGGGAGCGGACCTTCGATATGTTGCAGCTTGCCGGAAGGGATATCCCTGTTGATGTGCAACGGTTCATCTTCCCTTTTATGTTCCTCGGGTTCGGAGTTTTCACGGCGATCTTTCCCTTTCATACCTGGGTGCCCGATGGCCACTCCTCCGCTCCAACGGCAGGCTCCATGTTCCTGGCGGGCATCTCCATGAAGCTGGGAGGATACGGTTGCCTACGTGCCGCCACCTGGCTGATGCCGGAGGGTGCAAAAGCTTACGGGGACATCATCATTGTGCTTGCAGCTATTGCCATCATCTATGGGGCCTTTGCCACCATGATGCAGAAGGACCTGAAGTACATCAACGCATATTCCTCCGTCAGCCATTGTGGCTTCGTGCTGCTGGGCATCGGTATGCTCACAA
>JBIKIB010000035.1:0-16621 GCA_044361845.1 Chitinophagaceae bacterium
GTGGACCGGTTATGATCCGGAGAATGGGTCCACGTTGGTCAACTTTCCATTGATGAGGACATTCACGATGGGCATAGATCTTAAATTTTAAACCAGATAATATTCTAATCATGAATAAAAATATGCATATGAAGCCCATTGGAGCTTTCTTATTGGTTTGTTTCATAATGATTTCGGGTTGTCAGAAAGACATTCTGAAAGAGGATCCTCAAGGATTTCTAAGTCCGAACAATACGTTCAAGGATAAGGCAGGGTTTGAATCAGCCCTTTCACATTTGTATCGTGTCAGCAGGGCTACCCGCACTGTGGAGATGGTTACAGCGGAGGGCGACAAAAAAATGACAATCATTTATGGGTCCGGAACGGATCTCGGCTGGTATTGGGATAAGAAGCTGTTATACAGTGATTACGCCCTCATTAATCCAACGGATGGAATGGCGACGGATTATTGGAACATTCTTTTTGGACTGGTGAAGGATTGTAATGTGATCATCTCCAGGCTGAAAGAATCCACCCTTACAGAATCGGATCGTCAATATATTGGTGCCCATGCCCGATTTTTCAGAGCTTATGCCTATCGTTTCTTAGCTCATCTTTATGGTGATGTGCCAAAGATTGAAGACGAGATCACATCTCCGAAGAATGATTATGTGCGCGTACCAAAATCCGAGATTCTTGCATTTATGATTGCCGACCTTGAGTTTGCTACAAAATACCTTCCGGTTGCAAATGCCGGTGTGGGAAAATTGTCCAAGGCCGCTGCTGATCATCTGCTTGCAGAAACATATATATCCGCAGGGGATCATGACAAAGCCATTGAGGCGGCAACCCGCGTCATCAGCGACCCTCAGTATAAACTCATGACTGCCCGTTTCGGTGCATTTTCCAACAGGCCGGGTGATGTATTTTGGGATATGTTCCGGCTTGGGAATCAAAATCGCACTGCCGGAAATATGGAGTCCATTCTAGTATGGCAAATGGAATTTGGAGTCGTTGGTGGTGAGGTAGCCTATACTTTTGAGAGAGAGTGGGGACCGTTCATAGAGCCTCTGCTGGATTCAGATAATAAAAAAGCCATCATGCCGGCGGATTCGCTGGGAAGGCCTGGAGGATTTTTCTGTCCCGGACCTTATCTGGAATTTGACATTTGGCAATCTGATTTCAATAACGACATTCGGAATTCTCCTTTTAACATGCAACGGGTTTTCTGGAACAATAATCCAGCATCCCGGGAATTCGGTCAGCCAATCAAGCCAAGACCTGAATGGCTGAATCGGAACTACCATGTGTGGATCAAGAAGGCTTCAAGCCCGACAGGCCATCCACAGGGTTATGATGTGGGGGGAAGATTATACACTGATATTTATGCCATGCGCCTTGCTGAGACCATTCTTCTCAGGGCAGAGGCATATTTAGGGAAGTCAGACAAAGTGAAAGCTGCAGCAGATATAAACTTGGTAAGGGCCCGTGCGAATGCCAGGCCGGTCGATGCAGCCTCTGTCAACATTGATTATCTTTTAGATGAAAGAGCCCGTGAATTGGTTGGTGAAGAGCCCCGAAGATTAACATTGGCGAGGCTTGGAAAGCTTTATGAGAGGGTCGTGAAATACAACGCGGTGTCAAAAAACAGCATCAAGCCCTTCCATAATCTATTACCTATTCCTCAAACAGCCATTGATGCGAATGCAGGAGCAGTATTGAAGCAAAATGAAGGATATTGATATAAAATGTGGATACAACAAATATTTCGGACTGGATTCTATCTGTCCTTATTGTCCCTGATACTAACGGGAGCGCAACCTGAGACTCCTTCAGGGAAGGATCAGATTCGGAATGTCTTGTTCATTTTTGTTGATGATCTACGGCCGGATCTGGGTTGCTATGGCAATAGTTTTGTTCAATCGCCAAATATCGATGCATTGGCATCCAGGGCTGTTGTCTTCAATCGCCACTATGTTGTTGTGCCGACTTGTGGAGCTTCAAGAGCTGCATTGTTGACAGGGTTTCGTCCCCGTACAAAAAGTGATCTTTCCAATGAGGTAATGGAGAAAGAAGTGTCCCGTGTCACAACGGATACGCGATCATCAGGCACTTTTGTTGGACATTTTCGGCGTAACGGATACAAAACAATCGGCATTGGAAAAGTAAGTCATTCCGCGGATGGATACGTATATAAGTATCTTGAACCGAGGGGCGATAAACAGGAACTCCCGGGTAATTGGGATGAAGTGCACATGGATGCAGGGAAATGGGGTACGGGTTGGAATGCTTTTTTTGCTTATGCGGATGGATCAAATCGGAATATGCTCAAGGGCGAAGTTAAACCTTATGAGGCTGCAGACGTGTCAGATGAAGGGTATCCGGATGGACTAACAGCCAAGTTGGCTGTCCAGAAGCTTGATGAACTTGCTGCGAATGGCAAGCCATTTTTCCTGGGAGTAGGTTTTTTTAAACCCCATCTGCCTTTTAATGCTCCCCGAAAATATTGGGATCTGTATGATGAAAGCAGGTTACCCATTGCGGCAATGGCAGATCTTCCTGTTAACGTTCACAGGGAAAGCCTGCAGGAAAGTGGGGAGTTCGGTGGATATAAGAAAGGTGATGAAAAGGCATCCCTCGACCGGCGTGTTTCTGATGCCTATAGCCGCAAACTCAGGCATGCCTATTATGCATGCGTTAGTTATATGGATGCCCAGGTTGGCAGGGTGCTGGATAAGTTGAAAGAGACAGGTCTTGATAAGAATACTATAGTCGTGCTTTGGGGTGATCATGGCTGGCATTTGGGTGAAGACAGGGTGTGGGGGAAGCATACACTGTCAGAATGGTCACTTCGGAGTCCGTTCATCGTCAAATTGCCGGGATCAACAAAAGGTTCTGTTTCCGAGAATATCATTAGTTCGGTGGATATCTACCCCACGATCATGGAACTCTGCGGAATCAAGTCACCCGAAAGAATCGATGGTAAGAGTCATGCTGAAATGATAAAGAAAAATACTCACCCGAAAAAAAATCTGATCGCATATAGCTATTTCAATAATGGTATTACTTGCCGGACAGACCGTTATCGGCTGACAAGGTATTTCAGGAAAACTGAGCCTGTTTTGGAACTATACGATTATTTAAAAGATCCGAATGAAACAAGAAATATTGCCGGTGACAATCCGGATGTTGTGAAAAAACTTTTGCCCTTACTGGAGAAAGGGAATAATGGTATCTATCCGATGGGCGAGGTGGAATAGCTGATTTCTTTCCGTCATTTTAATGAATTTGAAATTTCATGAATAGAAAACACTTTATCCGTCTGGGATCAATGGCGGTAATGGGGGGTTCATTTTTTTCTAATTCAGGGTGTAAAAAGCTTCCCAGAACAAAAAATTGGGCTGGAAACATTGAATTCAGCACTGAAAAATTGATCAGGGTGAGCTCCATCCCACAATTGCAGCAGGTGGTTCGTGATACAGGGAATCTAAAGATCCAAGGAACCAGGCACTGTTTTAACAGGATAGCTGATAGCGGAGAATGCCTTCTTTCAGTCCGGAATATGAATAATATCATTTCCATGGACAAGGAGAAGGGACTGGTACAGGTTGAGGGCGGCATAACCTATGGTGAGTTGGCTCCCATACTTCATCAGAATGGCATGGCTCTTCACAATTTGGCTTCACTCCCTCATATCTCGATAGCAGGTGCCATTGCAACGGCAACGCATGGATCTGGATTGCAAAACGGGAATCTTGCCACTTCGGTCGTTGCGCTTGAATTCATGGATGGTAGCGGAGACCTGCGGCAACTATCCAGGGAAAAGGACGGGGAGCGCTTCGCTGGAGCTGTAGTAGGGTTGGGTGCATTAGGGATCATCACCAAAATAACACTTGAGACTGTTCCTGCTTTCGATGTGCGTCAATATGTTTTTGAAGGGCTGGCGGTAAAGGACTTATATGCAAATTTTACCGCTATCATGACAGCTGGTTATAGTGTCAGTTTATTCACAGAATGGAGGCAGGATGTTGTCAAAAAGATCTGGCTTAAGAGCCGAGTGGATGAAGATGATTTAGGCAAGTCAGGAAAGGATTTGTTTGGTGCTAGGCTTTCATCACCGGACCTTCATACACCCGCTTCGAACCGAACACCACTTGTAATTCCAGGACCATGGTTTGAACGGCTTCCGCATTTTAAGATGGGATTTGTACCCAGCAGCGGTTCTGAGCTACAGTCAGAATATTTCGTGCCGATTGAACATGCGGTTGAGGCATATAAGCAGATCAATCTCTTAGGAGATGATATCCGTCCGCATTTGTTGATTTCTGAGATTCGGACTGTTGCCGGGGATGATCTGTGGATGAGTCCCGCCTATCGGCAGCCATCGCTTACGATTCATTTTACCTGGAAGCAGGAGACGGACGCCGTTATGGCGTTGCTACCGAGGATAGAAAAGGCGCTTGAGCCTTTCAAACCGAAGCCACACTGGGGGAAGCTTTTCACCACTGACAGGGAATCAATAGAATCCGGCGTAGAAAAAATTGATGCATTTCGGGATCTTGTCCAAAGTTTTGATCCGAAGGGGCGCTTTCGAAATGAATTTTTGGATACGATCATTTTATAGACGGAGGAATAGCTGTCTGCAACAGCGAGAAACGCTTCTCTGCCGGATAAGATATATCAGATAACTATGCATTACAACATCCTGACTCCAAGACCAGGCTCATCGGTGAGCAAAAGGTGACCGTCTTTGATCGTGAACCCGCCATCAACGTAGTCCTGCGTTAGGTCGAAGCTGCCATCTAGGTCGATGTATTTAGTGTGTGGACAGCTATATGCAAGGTGCAAAGCCGCGGTTATACTGATGATGCTTTCGTCATTGCAACCCCAGAAGAGATCTATGCCTGCTGGTGCTGCGATCGTTGCAATTTCTGATGCCGCGGCGATGCCTCCAAATTTCATCAGTTTGATATTATAGTTTCCGAAGCAGGGCTCCGCAGCTGCCCATTGAAGGGCGGAGGCAGGATCTTTCAGTGATTCGTCTGCGACCAGTTTTTTCCTGACATCTACGGACAATGACAAAACCGATTTTTCCGTTCCGATGGGTAGGGGTTGTTCTATGAGTTCAACATGCACCCTCGCGGTTGCATTAATGAATTTGATTAAGTTGAATAGGTCATATCCCTGATTGGCATCGACCCGGATCACAACTGATCCACGGAATAATTCATCCAATTTCAGGATTCGTTCGATGTCTTCCAGAGGGTTTAATCCGAGTTTTATTTTTAAGACACGAAATCCCTGTTTATAATATTCATTCGCTTCGAGCAAGGTTGCAGCTACGTCTTTGATACCAATTGTTACAGAAGTAGGAAGTGAGTTCATTTTTTGTCCAAAGAAATCCACGATCCTTATTCCTGCCCATTTGCAGAAAGCATCATGCAGGGCGATATCGATGGTTGCCTGTGTACCGGGTAGTGCTTTGAAGTGCTGCCTTGTATTGTAAATCAACTGCTGGAATTGTCGGATGTCCTCACCCTTCATACACTGTATGAAGTCTGATTGAAGGTTTGTGAAAGTCATGGCTGATGTCTCTCCTACAACTTCTTCTGCCGGACTTCCAGATCCATACCCGATGATTCCGTTAGCCAGTTCTATTTCCATAAAGGCAAGAGAGACTTCAGAGAAAGAATCAGAGGCTATTGTGTATGGTTTTTTCAAGGGCACATTTCGCAGGGATGATCTGATCGCCTTGATCTTCATATCGTTGGTGTTGAAAGGGTATGAATCAGGGAGGATTATGTTAAAAGTATTCGAAGATGCGGTATCAAGCTCTCGACACCCCGTTGTAAAACCAGTAGGACCGGTATGTTCAGCATTTCTTGGTATTCTTTTTGGAGACGGAGGTATTCTTCCTCCGAACATCCTTCAGTATGTAAGCCTAGGGCGATGACTTTTGTGCCCAGCATTTCTATGATCTTCTTTTCTGATTGCACATCCGGAATCTCTCCCCAGCGTGGGTCATGGTCGTAGTATTTGCGTTTAGGTGCGAACATGAGCACAGCATGTTTTGCATTACCGGAGATCATGAGTTCGATACCGCAGGGACCACTTGGATTTCGAAGTCCGGATTGTCCTTCCAGGAAAATAATATCGGGTTTTATTTCTTTCCAGCATTGGACGATCGCATGTTCCAATTCGCCTGAGACAAAATCGTTTAGGGTGGAATCGAAGATGAATCCGTATTTCCCGCCTTGCATCCAACCTGTCTGTCCAGTGTAAATCAGCTCGCTTCTGATACCTTGATCTTCACATGCTTCACGCAGCAGTCTGGCAGTTGTTCGTTTTCCCATGGCACAGTCCATTCCGAGGATTGCCACGATGGGAGCCTTTACATTAAAGATTTCTCCTGTCCAGAAATGCAGTTCATCTTTTGATTTCGGTTTTCTTATATCAATCAACTCAGCACCATTTTCAATAGCCATTGCTGCGATGTCGGGTTGATCACTCAGAAGTTCATGCAGACCATTGACGATTGAGAGTCCCATGCTGACAGCACGACGCAGGATTTCCAGCATGTTAGCCGGCAGTTTTCCTCCTGTGGTTGCCACGCCGATCACCAGCCAATGGATTCCCTCATTTTCGGCAAGTGAATCTTCAAGTGTTTCATATACCGGTATTCCTTTGTGTATGCCATCCATGACCATCCCTGCGTCTTTTCCGGCATTTTCTGCAGCATCCACCACACCCACGATCCGGAATCGTTCTGATCCCTTTATAAGACCATGCGCCGTCTTAGCATCCAGCGTATGAAGAAGTCCGTTTGTCAGGATGATAGCATTTCTTCCTTTTTGTGCCATAAATCTATTGCTTGACTTGCTTATGATTTTTTCCGGATTAACATGCCCGGATAAAATCCTGTGGCTTTTTGTTTTTCAAAAACCGGTTGGCCGTTGACCCAAACCATTTCAACACCAGTTGAAAGCGCATTACTCTGTTTTAGGGTTGCCTTATCTGATACGGAATTGGGATCTAAGAGTACAAGATCCGCGTAATATCCAGGTTTTATCAATCCGCGGTCAGTGAATCCTAAATGAGCCGCCGTCATACCGGTCATTTTGAAGATTGCTTCCGGTAGTGAGAGGATTTGTTCTTCGCGGACGTATTTCCCCAACACCCTCGTGAATGATCCGAACCCGCGAGGGTGACGTCCGGCGTTTCCATCAGAACAGATATTGCTATGTCTCCAGCGGGTGAACGTTTTTACATCTGACTCGCTCATGGCTTTTCCGGCGATGGCTTCCACTCCGTCGGCATTGGCATTTTTTTCACTGTAGCTTCCGGCCATGGCGATCAACGCGATCAATGTCCGTGCCGGCTTTTCGTTACGGATTCGTGCAATCTCGCCGATGGTTTTTCCTTCATAAGAAGGATCAGGCAAGAAACGCACCAGCATGGAACTGTCCGGTTCGAAAAGTTTGTCAACCGCCAGTTGTGCACTTTTGAGATTGGTGTACTGCTTATCAGGGAACAATACTTTAAGTGTTGAATTCCAATAGGTGTATGGATACACGTCAGCTGTGATGTCAATACCATCGGCTCTTGCTTTTTCCAGTCGGGCGATGATCTGTACAGCACTGCCCCAGTCGTCCTTATTGGCAATCTTGATATGCGATAGCTTGACAGGCATCCCTGTAACACGGCCAATGGTGATGATTTCTTCAATGGCATCCTTGAGTGCCAGGTCTTCGCTTCGAATATGGCTGATATATCTACCTTTAAAAGCAGCAGCAACTTTTGCCAGTTCGATTACTTCTTCCGGACTGCTGTAGAATGCCCCTTCATATTCGAGGCCTGTCGACAGACCGAGAGACCCTTTACGCATTTCACTTTGCAGTATTCCTTTCATTTTCTCAATCTCCTGTTCCGAAGCTTTTCTTAGCAGATCATTTTCGCCCATGGTCATTTCCCTAAGGGATGTATGACCGGTATAGCTGGCAATATTTACAGCTGCTTTTCTCATGTTGAAAAATGATTCCAGGGTATCCATGGGTTCTCCAGACCCGTCTTGTCCGATGACGATGGTGGTAATGCCCTGGTTTGATGTTGCCATAGCCTCGGGGTGTCGTTTCAGATACGACAGATGATGACTATGAGAGTCGATGAATCCTGGAGCCAGTATCAATCCCTTTCCATCTATGATTAATTCACCTTTAAGGGCTGTCAACTGACCAACAGCAATGATCTTCCCGGCCCGGATCCTGACAGATGCTTTTCTTGCCGGGGTCCCTGTACCATCTATCAATTGGACATTTACGATCAGCTGGTCCGTTGTTATAGTTGATTGTGAACGTAGGTTGGTAAAGAGAAAAAAATATAAGAAAGGGAATACCAGCAAGTATATCTTATGCATTTGATCAGACTTTTTCGTGAGATAATTTGCGATATTCATGACATACGAATGTACAAAATAGCATGCTGACTGCATAGAATTGGCTGTATCTCAACTTGATGGAGGTAAGTATTTAGTTCATTCAACCATTTACCTAAAGGTGTCAGCAGTTTGATCATTTTGTCCAACTATTTCGTGAAGAAGGAATATGCCATTTAGTGCATCAAATAAGTTCTAATTGATTTTCATGTCAAGCGAATGGCTAATGAAGATTGACATGAAAATCGACTATTTATAAAGATTTGATTGATCACATAGCACAATCCATGTTTCGAATGAAATATCCAACGCTAATTTTTTGCCTGGCATTTAGTACCATCGTGGGGACTTCATGCCGAAAAGAAATGGTAACACAAGATATTGACAGCAGTAATCCGGCTGCATCATCAGATTCATTGACGTATAATTCGGACTAGACTTATATTTCACATGGCAATAGTGATCAAAATTATAATGTTGTCTTTCCGCAAGACGCAGTGAATAGTATCGAGATCCGCATGACCTCAGCGCAATGGATCACCATTAAAGCGAATATCAAGTCGATTACCGGATTTGATTTCGGCTTTAATACACCCCAGCCTCCAGCCACTACGACGAACGAGCCTTATTATGTGCATGTCACCCTAAGGTATAATGGGAAGACATGGAAGCATGTCGGATTTAGATGAAAAGGCAACTCCACCTTGCGTCTTGCCTGGCAGCAGGGAAATTATAAACTACCAATCAGGCTCAATTTTGATGAGTTTGAGGATAAATTCATCGCCATCACCAACCAGCATTTTTACGGATTTGAGGAGATGACATTCTCTCCTGGTGCAAAAGATCCTTCACTGATAAGGGAAAAGGCGACATCTGATATTTTCAGGATGGCGGGTATTCCTGCAGCGAGAACCGCTTTTTATAGGGTTTAAATTGATTTTGGTGCCGGACTTAAATACTGTAGAGTATACACGGGTATCGAACTGCCCGATGACAATATGATAAAGTCACAGTTTGGTGAGGAAGGTGGCAATATGCATAGACCGGAGTCTAATCTTTCAGCGTTCACCCAATCTCTTTTTGAAAAGAAAAACAATGATCTGGCAGCAGATTATAGTGATGTCAAAGCTTTTATCGCAGTCCTCAATAGCGGGCTCCGAACCACCAATCCCTCTGGTTGGCGTTCGGGTTTACAGGGCGTTTTCAACATGGATCAATTCCTGAAATACCTCGCTGTGAACAATGCAATTGTCAATTGGGATAGCTATGGTGTTATGGCACATAATTTTTACTTTTTTAACCATACCATCAATAAGCTCACCTGGATTCCATGGGACCACAACGAGGCCATGACCGGAAGCCCCGGCATTACTAGTACCCCGCAGGTTGGTGGTGGTGCCAGAACAGGACTTTCCCTAAGTATGAATGAAGTGACGAACAGCTGGCCACTGATCCGATATATTGCGGATGATCCGGTTTTTACAGACCTATAAAAATTATCTAAAGGATTTCCGCCAGCAAATTTTTACTGAGGCGACCATGAATGCCCTGTTTGATAAATATCATACATTGATCACTCCATATGCTATAGGGCCAACTGGTGAACAACCAGGGTATACATACTTGTCAGGAAGCGGAGGCTTCTCCACCGCCCTAAGTAGTCTAAAAAACCATGTCACCGAGAGACGAAGTGTTATAGCCAATTATGTACCCTGAAAATGAATTGTCCTGTTGAAGATATAGTTAATGAAAGATATTACACCAAACAAGATCATTTCACTGGTATCAGTCTGGCCGAGACTGATCGGATTGTACCATTGCACAAACGGATAGACACTAAATTTGTAATGACGTTTAAGTGGCTTTTGGCTATTTTAAAAGCCTGCAGGATTTGTTTCTGTATTGAAAAGTGGAGGATAAGGCGCTATGAAACGAGATACTATGACAGGCCCGAATGCCATTTTACCATACAGATCATGCTGGTAGCGTAAATCGGCAAAAAGTCCTTGTACGAATATGTATCGAAACAGGAAATCAATTCCGGGGAAATAAATAAGATTAGAAAAAGGGGCGGACAGTCAAATTATGGAAGCTGCTGACAGCATCAGATATTAGTCCGTTGAATGCACTGTCTGATCCGATTTTTTTGAGTGCCGGTCATTTGCCACTGGATCCTCTGCAGCTCTCTGTTGTAGTACAATACAAACGGATCACCCTGGTGAATCCGTTGAGTAAAGAGCGACTAACGATCGATCTGAATATCGATTTTAGTAATGGTGATACTAAGATTCAGCTGCCGGCTTTGTCGTAGCAGAACTTAAGCAGGAAAGGCCGGACCCTCTTTTTTCAAGGAGCTGATGATCAGAGAAGGAATAAGAATGGGTTCTATCAGTAAATACTGCCTTGGTGTGATTTGTCTTCACGAACATGTGAAAAAAAAATCGGTTCAAGGCAGGTTTCAAGCGAATACAAGAAATCATACAAAATGAACATGCTGCAGGTGCTCTCTGATTTATTCGATAACAAGGGATTCGATCTGTTCGGTATCACCGGCCTTGAATTTTTTATAAGGCTTTTTGTGGATATTCTGACGGTGGCCATTATCGTTGGGATGATCTATTACAAGCATTATCGAAGATCCGATCTTCTATTCACTTTCTTTTCGATGAATATCATCATCTTCCTTATCAGTTTTCTACTGAATAAGGTGGAGATGACGATGGGTGCGGCTTTTGGTCTCTTCGCTGTCTTCTCGATGTTAAGGTATCGAACTGAGAATATCTCTGCAAAGGACATGACGTATGTTTTTATCGTGATTGCCGTGGGACTGCTCACATCTGTCAGTAGTGGTGGTTGGCAGGAGCTCATGCTTGTGTCAGGGGTTATCATCCTTTCCACTTTAGTGCTTGAAAACGACAGGATCATCCGCCGTGAACATTCCCGTCACATTACATACGAAAAGATGGAATTGATTCACAAGGATAAAGAAAAAGAGCTCGTAGCAGATCTGCGCACACGTACGGGACTGGATATTCACCGGGTGGAGATCGGAAAGCTTGATTTTCTGAAAGATGCAGCAGAAATCACCATCTATTACCAATAGATATTCTATGATGAAGCGCACATTTCATTTTTTCGTGATAATGTGCCAAATAATTTCGGCTAAGAGGAGTCAGACAGACCTGAAGACCTTTCGTTTACTCATATATCAATTTGCATGCAAGGTAAAAAAGTGAAAGTGAGTGTCTTGGTGTCAAGGATGCTGCAGAATCAATGTATGAATCGTAGATATGCTCTTGTAGGAATGATCATCAATTATGACAATTCCGGACAATCACAAAGTTTCTTTCGCAAACTGCATGTATCGAACCCAGTCAAACAGTAAAATATCATGTGTACCTTCCCGGATATGATATCGGACTGTCTTTCCAACTGTCTCGCCTATTGTCGGGCTCCAGGGTGTTTTGATACCTTCCTTTCCATAGAGTGCATAAACCTTTCCAGCTTCAGTAGCACTGATGAATTCTCCTTTTGGATCAGCCCACAGGTCCAGGGAGGCGCTTGCCACATATAGTGGTCTTGGTGCTATCAGGGACAGGAGCATATGTTGGTCCACCGGCAAGTCTTGTGGGCGTCCATTATATTCTTTGAATTTTGCTACAAACCAGTGGGGGAATGACGTGTTTATTCTTGCAATATTTTCACCAAATTCCCGACGTGATAATGCTGCACCTCCTTCTCCGGAATTATTTGAAATAACAGCGGCAAATCGGCGGTCATTGGCTGCTCCCCATAATGTTGCTTTTCCCAATCGTGAATGTCCGAGTGCAATGACCTTTTCCGCATCCAGCGTTCGATCGGTTTCAATGTAGTCTAATATCCTGGACATACCCCATCCCCAAACGCCGAGGGCGGTCCATTCTTCCGGGGCGGTATTGAGTTGATCTTTTAGTTCTTCACGGATGCCTGTTCGCCATCCATCTGCACGATCTTCCTCTAGTTCCTGATACCAGGCTGTTGCGATAGCAAATCCACCTTCAATGATCTCTTTTATCGGCCAGCGTCTTTCTTGTCCACCTCTTTCGATGACAACAGGATTCTTATTCAATTTCCGCCATGATTCAGTAATGGTGATGGTCGTATCTTTTTGGGTTGAGTGGTTTCCTTGGAAATTCAGACTGATAAAAACAGGTGGTCTTTGTTCGATTTTTGGCTGGTAGATCAGTACATGTAAAGGGATTGTTTTGCTCTTTCCAATGAAACGGATAACCACTTCCTTTCGTATTGCTTTTCCGTCAATGGCATTGGAATCAATCCTGATGACTTCATACTGAGTCAATGCTTTTTTGTCCGGCCATCGACCGTACATATATGTGGCGAAAGTCGATAAAATCAATGGTCGTTGCCATTTTTCCCATTGTCGATAATTTTTTACCGATTTTCCTCCAGGACCCGACAATACATTCGGAAGGATGTATGCGCCAACTTTTGCTTCATCCATATTTTCTTTGCGCTGGGCTTCAGCATGTTGAAAGCTTAACATGAAGAGCAGAATGTATATGGATGAAAGTTTTCTCGAATTCATGTGCAGGATTTAATGAGGATTGAAGAGTAGTCCATTTACTTTAAAACGTATTTGACATTATCTGCATGAATCTACTATTTTTCCACATGATTTGTTATCCTGTCATTCATGCTGAAGGGATTTATCCTATCAATGTTCATATCATGTCACATTTCGACCTTTATTTGAACGCTGTGATCATATCGGATATATACGCTTAACAGGTTATTTTTACCTTCTTCAAACATTTAAAACATATGTATCATTTATCGGTAATCATCAGGATGATTTTATACATGTGTCTGATGCAGCCTCTGTTTTCTCAAACAGAAGACTTTGCCAAACTCGATCGATATTTTGATGTATTGGATTCCGCTGATCGTTTCATGGGAAGTGTAGCAGTTTTGAAAAACGGTAAGATGATCTATCAAAGGTCTGTTGGTTTTTCAAACATTGAAAAGGGTATAAAAGCCGAGGCATTGACAGGTTATCGCATAGGCTCCATCAGTAAGACTTTTACTGCAGTCTTGGTGATGAAATCTGTTGAGAAAGGCAAACTCTCTTTGGAGCAAACGATTGATATTTGGTTTCCACAGATACCAAATGCCAGTCGCATCACGGTTCGTCACCTGCTGAACCACCGAAGTGGGATTCATAATTTTACGGATGTTCCTACTTATTTACGTTGGAATACTGCCTATCGGAACGAACAGCAGATGCTGGATACGATCGCAGCTCAGCTATCCGACTTCGAACCTGGCACAAAAGCGAGTTATAGTAATTCAGGCTATGTCTTGCTCACGCTGATCCTTCAAAAAGTCTGGGGTAGAACATATGGGACCTTGCTTCAGAAGTATATCTTACTACCCGGCAAGTTGAAAGAAACAACCTATGCAATTCAATTGGATACGATGGGCATTCATGCACAATCTTATCGTAAGGTTTTCGGCTGGTGGCGACAGTCAATTACTGATGCATCTGTGCCATTGGGTGCGGGTGCCATTTCAGCTACAGCTGCCGACCTTGCACTTTTTGGAAGCAAACTTTTCGAGGGAAAATTCATCACAAAGGAAAGTATCGCAGAGATGCAAAAACTGGTGGATAATATTGGGATGGGGTTATTCCGATTTCCTTTTTATGAGCGATGGAGCTATGGTCATGGTGGCAGTATAGATGGTTTCCAGTCTATTTTTTCTTGTTTTCCGAAAGAAAAGTTGACGTATGTGCTTCTATCAAACGGATCGGCCTTACCTACCAATGATGTATCCATTGCCATACTGAGTGCAATTTTTGGGAAATCATTTGAGATACCCAGTATGGCTTTGGTGGAACTGTCATCAAAAGAACTTGAGCTATACACAGGTACTTATATGAGTAAAAAATTGCCGGTGAAGATCACCGTTTTCCAGAAGGATTCTAAGATGTATGCACAAGCAACGGGACAGATGCCTTTTCCGCTCGTTGCTCATGGTGCCCATCGATTTTCAAATGAAAAGGCAGGTATCGAGATGGATTTTTCCCCACAAAAGAATGAAATGCTGCTGAAACAGGGTGGAGGATCTTTTCTTTTCAACAGGGAGTAAATGGGACAAGCGGTAATGGAATGCTATTTGTAAATATCCTCATAAAAAAAGAATAGGGCTGAAGTGAATCCCACAACAGCCCTATTCTTTTTTTTATGAGGAACGGAAAATGGAAGACTATAAATTGAAATTGATCATGAGTCCCCCTCCGCCGGGCTTCAGGTCGGGTGTTTCAGGTTTTTCTCCAAACTTGTATGCATTATTTTTAGGTGTGCGGTCGATAAGTTTCAGGTACGGATCTATACCAGCGCGTTCGGGCTTCTCCGGCACAATGAATTCGAATGTCATTTCGGGTTTAACCATCCTGACACGCTGCATCCTTAACACGGTTTCTTTTTTCACTCCTTTGATATCCTTCAGGCCGAAGATGCCAATATCCATGTAGTCATTGACATCAGCTTTTGTTTGTTTACCCAGACTATCCGCATAGAACTTGGCAGAGCCTACCGTAAGGGTGACTTTGTAGCTGCTATCCGGCAACCGCTTGTATTCCAGTGATTTTACATAATTCTCATAGAGGGTGATGCGTTCAAACAGATCCTTTACAAGATACTGCAAGCTATCAGGGGTGACGGCTTTGATCTGCTCGACAAATGCTATGGAATTTGTATACGGAGGTCCGGAGAATTTTGTCTTATCCAAATAGGCGCGGATGGCACCGTTGAGTGTTTCTTCCCCCAGGAAGTCCATAAGTGCATACATGACAACGCTGCCCTTGTTGTAATGTATGTACTGTTGGTTCTCGCAAAGCATCAGTGGCTGTTCACCCTTCCACTCGGCTGTGCGACCCATCAGATATCGGTCCATTTCATATTTCAGGAATTTCTTCATTGCATCCTTGCCATATTCCTGTTGCATGACCATGAGTGCTGCGTATTGACTCATTGTTTCACTCATCAATACACTGCCCTGAACTGCTCCTCCGATCACCTGATGTGCCCACCATTGGTGTGCCACTTCATGTGCTGTGATGTAAAAAGGCACATCGATATCTTCTTCGCCATCTCCCACCTTCGTAATGAACCCTATGGATTCGGAGTAGGGAATGGTATTAGGGAATGACTGTGCAAAACTTGAATATCTTGGAAATTCGATGATGCGTATCTGGCGATGTTGATAGGGGCCGAAGTTTTTGGTATAATAGTCCAGTGATTTTTTTATGCCCTTTATCATTCGGTCGATATTGTACTCGTGTCCTTTGTGATAGAAGATCTCAATATTGACATTTTCCCATTTATCACGTTTTACTTCATAGCGTGCACTCAGGTAGGAGAAGAAATGCAGGATGGGACTATCCATTTTATATTGGTAGTAATGTCTTCCGTCTTTTTTCCAATCTTTTAGGAGATATCCCGGCGCGATGGCGGTTTGACCTTCTTCCGTACTCAACGTTGTTTCGAATCTGATCCAGTCTGCATCCTTGGAAATGTAATTGTTCATAAGGGCTGCACTATCGTCAACCTTTGCCATTCTGCCTTTTGGTGCAAGGCCATATTCCTTCCGTGCCGTGTTCTGGCTCAATTCTGAAGCCTCATTATAACCGATTGTTGGCAGGTTGCTGCTGTTTATAAAGGTTCCATTACTGACGACGGGAGATCGCATTCGGTCGAATAATCCATTGGGCAGATAATTCATGTCGAATGTGAAATCAATGCTGTCACCGGGCATGATCGGTTTTTTCAGCTTCATGATCAGGATGCCATAGTCCTTTTCATCAGTAATGATGCTATAAGGAGTTGATGGTTTGAAAACAGTGATATGGAAGTTGTTTTTTTTGCCGCCCGGGTAGTCGATATAGAGTGTATCAATCGGTTTAATGGTTTTGTTTTTCAGTACATAGGTTCCGGCTATATGCAGTGTTTTGTCATTTGGGAAGATATCCACCGCAAGCTTTACGTCAACGATCCGTGGTTGTTTGAGTTGTTTATACTTCGCGAATTTTTTTTCAAGGTTTGCAAGGCCTTTTTCACGGTCTTTAGGTTTCGTAACATCGACGAGCACCCTTGTCTGGTAATAAATGAAGGATCCGCTTGCAATGGAAATGAGGAGCATCAGAAGCAGTAA
>JBIKIB010000288.1:0-5083 GCA_044361845.1 Chitinophagaceae bacterium
CTGTACGTACTGCGGTACAGGGAGGTTTGCTCGACATACGCGTACATCCGAACCATGGGTCGAACGGGTGGATCTACGCGTCATATGCGGCCACCAGTATAGCTAACAATGGTGAACTGCGGCTTGTGCGGTTCAGGTTGTCGGGCAATACCGTGCAGGGGTTGGAGACATTGTTCAGCACCGGTGGAGGGAATACATGGAACGGGCATTATGGTTCCCGTATGTTGTTCGACAGATCAGGTATGCTTTGGCTGAGTGTGGGAGAGGGAGGCTCAGGGAGTTATGGTGGGGCTTCCGCCAGCAACCGAAATGCTTCCGACCCGGCTTCCCGCTGGGGTAAGATCCATCGCATGGCAGATGACGGAGGGGTACCTGCCGATAATCCGGTCCTGCCCGGTCAGGCGGTTCCAGGCACTGTTTATGCGTATGGTGTCCGCAACCCGCAGGGGCTGGTATTGCATCCCGTCACGGGTGAAGTCTGGGAGCATGAGCATGGTCCAAAGGGTGGGGACGAGGTGAATATCCTTTCAAAAGGGGCACATTATGGTTGGCCGCAGTATTCCATCGGGGTGAACTACGATGGTGCCACGATCTCGCAAGGGCATACCGCCCCGGGTATCACCGCGCCTATCCATACCTGGACTCCGTCGGTCGGTGTCTGCGGTGCTGCTTTCATCACTTCCGATCGGTTCAGATCCTGGAAGGGAAATCTGCTGGTGGGCGGCCTGGCTTCACAGAAGCTGTATCGCTGCGTACAGGATGGGGCGCGTATCAGTACGGTGGAAATCATCTCGGGTGTGAGCGGGCGCATACGGAATGTTGTGCAGGGCCCCGACGGGGCTGTCTACGTGTCGGTCGAAGGACCCGGCAGGATCATACGGATACAGGCGAACTGAAGCGTGTCGGCTGATGCGATCGGACCGCTAAGATGGTCTTTTGGGGCTTGTAACCCCGGAATCACGGGGACGATCGTTATAAGTAGCTGGATATTGTACGGTAAGATCGACCGGTACAGTAGGCGGTTCGGGTAATCGCCATGGGGCTAAAAACATCTTTATTCCATAAAAATTTATTGATAAACAATAAATTTTTATGTACGTTTGTGATTCCTGATACAACTTAATCATGCACAAAGTCACTATCCGGACCTTCATGGCCCTTAAAGGCATCACACCTGTCATTTTTCTCGGGCTCTGCATTAAAACGGGCAGTCTGCTCATTTCACTCATCGTCAGTTTATTTGTTCAGCCGGCAGCATCCCGGAACCTGTATATGGGGCTGGATCTTTCGGGACTCTTCACGTTTGGCAAGATGCATTATATGACGATCGCAGGCCTGATGATATTGCAGACAGGATTAAAAGCCTGGATGTGTTTTGACTTGTTGCGGATCTTATCTGCTTTGAATCTGGAGCAACCCTTCAGTGATAGGGTTTACCGGCTGATCCGCAATATTGGTCGTACGGCACTGGTTGCCGGTATCCTGGCGGTAGTGGCTGATAAATATGGAGGATGGGTCATGCGCCTGGGTATTCCTTTACCCATTGAATGGGCGGCGGAGGAGATCTTGTTATTCGCGGCCATTCTGATGGTGATCGCTCATGTGTTCAGCCGGGGAATCGAGTTGGAAAGAGAACAATCATTAACCATCTGACCCATGCCGATTGTTGTGAACCTGGATGTGATGATGGCCCGGCGAAAGATGTCGCTCAATGAGTTGTCTGACCAGGTCGGACTCACCCTAGCGAACCTCTCGATCCTGAAAACAGGTAAGGCAAAGGCCATACGATTCAGCACTTTGGGGGCCATTTGCAGGGCACTGCATTGTCAGCCTGCTGATATTTTGGAATACAGAGCAGATCAGGATTCATCACCCAACCGTAGCCTGCTTTCATTCTCTCCCGGGTCTGATCTCACTTCCACCATCCCGGTTCTATTCATGATTTTCTCACTTCCATTTTTGAGCTGTTCTTGATGGGTTCAATGATCGCTATCCTCGGTCCCTGTTACTCCCTGTCGTAGTATTGGATCGGTTTTTTGTATTGTGATGAATCGAATGATCCGTCAGGTGTCATCCGCCCAAATCGGTGGGGTGGACATCTTTTGAACCAGGATCGGTTACCCATGGGAATATTCCAGGCATTTTTAAGGGGTGATTTTTTATGCGTGTATCCAAATGATCACATAGCTGTTCACGAACAGGAGCAGCAGAGAGCAGGATATGTAAACAGTAAATTATTAATGGACTTTGTTGGCGATCTGTCTTTCCAAAAACCCTGGTATGAAATCGATCTCCCTGCAGGATCATGGGTGTTGAAAGAGGGGTTGGACCCTTCGGGTATGTTACTTTAAGCTTGACAATATAGGAAAAGTGAATGGGGTAAGGTCTATACAGAAGCGGTCCTTGGTACATAGACCATATTCCTCTCTCTAGACTTCCACCACGGTGGACTTTGGGGTGGAATCAGGGGCTAATCTCGCCGGAATGGTAAATTTATTAAGTCTGACTTAAGTTATTTATGGTTTTTGGGGAGAAAGAATTTCATCATTAATTGCTTAAAGCATTCATAACCAACATGTTTACTTAATAAAAAAAATTTGTTAATGTTTCGAGATCTTTTTTACTTTTGTTAAGTTATACATAATACATCCATGTAAATCACAGATCATGAAATCTACATGCTTAAAGCTTTGTCTTTTTTCGGTTTGGTTTCTGTTGGCATCTCTGGTGACGGCGCAGGTGAAGCGTGTCACCGGAAAGATCGTCAACGAAGACGGCAGGCCAATGTCAGGTGTCTCCGTACTTGTCAAGGGCAAGGCGACCGCGACGCAGACGAATGCGAACGGAGCCTACGCCATCGAGGCGGCTTCCGGGGATATTCTTGTTTTTTCGTTTTCGGGATATGAAGCCCGTGAGGTTGCCGTAGGGGAAGGACTTGTCATCGATACCGGTCTTGAACCGAAAGCTGGGGAGTTGCAGGATGTTGTGGTGACAGGCTACGGCACACAGCGGAGAAAAGAGGTGACGGGCGCTGTCGCCCGGGTGGATCCCAAGGTTTTCGAGCATAGTCCCTCGACAAACGTGGCCACCGTGCTGCAGGGAAATGTTCCCGGCCTTAGGGTGCAGCAGCGCACCGGTCAGCCTGGTACGACACCTAACATTTCATTTCGGGGTGGTACGGAGTTTGGTGGCAACGGTACGCCACTGTTCATCATCGACGGAGTGATCGTGCCATCCCTTTACGGTCTCGACATCAACGATGTCGCCAGCATCGACCTGTTGAAAGATGCGGCATCGACTGCGATCTATGGGGCGCGTGCCGCCAACGGAGTCGTCTTGGTGACCACTAAAAAAGGTACCAAGGGGCGGACGCAGGTGACCTATTCCTTTGCCAAGACCATCAACTACACTCGTCAGAACCCATCAGAATACCTCAATGCGTCTGATTACATCCGCATGAACAGGCTTGGCTTGCAGGCGCGTTTCCGCGCCGATTCGCTCGATAGAAACACCAATGCCATGAACACCGATCGCAACCAACTGCTGGGTTCCTGGGGTTGGGCCGTGAACAGCGGATGGGGCTCGCCGATCGGTCTGTATTCCACGCAGCTCGTCTCCGGTCTGAACCGACAGTTGCTCAGCGATCCAAGGTGGAAACTGCTGGTGGATCCAAATCCATTCAACCCTTCGCAGATGGATAGCCTCATATTCACCGACCTCGGAGCACGGGAGCGGGAGGCGATGATCCTTCAGCAGGTCAATACCGACGAGCACAGCTTAGGCTTCTCCGGTGCCAACGATCAGGGTGCGTATGCCCTGTCGCTCGGTACAGTGAAGGATAATGGCATGGTCATCGGCTCCTGGCTGAAGCGTCTCAATATGAACTTCAACGGCGGTATCAATGTCGGCCGTAACCTGAAAATAACAAGCAATATCGGTGCGTATTCGGTGGAACAGGCATTGCCTTACGGGCAATTCAATAACGTCGATCCGGAGGGTGGAGCGGCCGGAGGTTTGCTGCAGCGTTTTGTGGGTGTGGCGCCAACCGTCCGTTACGTACATGATAATACCGGAGAGATCCTGCCTGGTCCCAATGATGTGACCCTCGGTAATCCGTTATACTGGAGCAATTTGACCAAAAATAATACGAATCAGCAGCGATTCCTTGGCGGCGTGAACCTCGAGTACACCGTCCTGCCTTTCCTGAAAGTGCTAGCGAGTGGTTCAGGATATTTTCAGTACACCAACAACAACTTTTTTACCCAGGCCTTCCAGCAGGGGAATGGCGGTGCCTTCAACACCAACAGGGCTGCCAGCTTCAATAATACGAAGACCACGCAGTACAGTACCAACGCTTTCCTGCAGTTCAATAAAGTGTTTTCAGGCCACAGCATCACGGCCCTCGCCGGTGGTGAGTTCTATGATTACCGAAACTATGTGAACTCAGGATTTTCGCAAGGCGCACCCACCGATCTGATACCATGGCTGACGGCCTCCACCCCTCCGAGCTTGCAGGGTACGACGATCATCAATCCGGCTGGTGCTTCTTCCAATTTCAACCAGTGGGAGCGGATCGCCTCGGCCATCAGCAGGGTGAACTATAGCTATATGAACCGATACCTGCTCACTGCCGTTATGCGCATCGACGGGTCAAGCCGCCTTAAAAAGGGCAACTATTACGGTAACTTCCCCGGTGTCTCCGTCGGATGGAACGTACACAACGAGAAGTTCTATGCGGGTTCTGGAATCTCGAAGTACCTGAGCAGCGTGAAGCCGAGACTGAGCTATGGTGTCAACGGAAATATCAACTCACTTGGATACTTCGCCACGGCACAGGTGTATAACAATGCAGGCACTTATAATGGCTTGGGCGGAACTTTCGCCAACAACTACATCAACTCTGATGTTCGGTGGGAACGCACCAACAGCCTTAACTTCGGTGCTGACCTGGGTTTCTTCAATGAGCGAGTGACCGTGAATATCGACTACTTCATCCGCAATGTGTATGACAAACTCGCGGGTCTGAACATCTCCTCACAGACGGGTTTTGGCAGTTTTACGACCAATCTCGGACAGTTACAGA
>JBIKIB010000287.1:0-5083 GCA_044361845.1 Chitinophagaceae bacterium
AGGGTCCATTCAGATACATTACCCAGCATGTCGTACAATCCCCAGGCATTCGGTTTTTTCTGCCCGGCTTTCTGGTATTTGGCTTTGCTGTTCGCAGCGAACCATGCATACTGCCCGAGAAGTTTCGCATCATTACCGAAAGGATAAAGGGTCGTCGATCCAGCCCGGCAGGCATATTCCCATTCGGCTTCTGTCGGTAGGCGGTAGAAAACCCCTGTCTTACGGTATAACCAGCGACAGAACATCATCGCAGCATCCACACTCATGCTGTTGGCAGGATAGCCCCCATCCCTGCCCATTCCCCAGCTGAGGTCGATGTATTGTGGGGTGGGTCTTGTCACGACATCCACCTTGGAACCCTGGGTGAAATCCTCATCCTTGAAAAAAATCCCGAACTGATCATGTGTCACTTCATAGGCCCCCATCCAGAAATCCGATACCTGCACATCCTTGCCGGCAGTCTTATTCCCCATCCTGAAACCACCACCATTGATGTTCACCATTTTGATGCTGTATTCGGAACCGGGGGTATTGAACTGGTAAGGTTTGAAGGCCGTATCCTGTGCAAAACTGCTGATGGCGATGAGTGACATCATCGCAGGCAATAAAAAATGTGACCGTCTCAATTTTTTTATGCAATGATACGGATAATGAAGATGTCGGCACATGGCTGGCAGCCCAGATGATCCGGTGTTTTTCGTGCGGATCCCGAAGGGTAAGGATGGTATGCAACGCGGTGTACGGGAAACTGACTTACTGGCGACCGCTTTACGGAGATGCAGGCTTCCTGGCGTCTTCTTCTGGTGTATACGTCAAAATCGATGGCATGCGCTCTAGCGTAACCCATCTTCGGACCATCGGGCATTTGTCTTTCTTCAAATGACCCCAATACTGCCGGTCCTGAAGCCCAAAGCGGAACACTCAAAGCCGCATGGATAGGAAGCATCTTTCCCATTCGTTGGATCTTCATTACTCCGGTTTTTTCGTCAGGAATGGTTCGCTATTCCTCTCCGGCCGCAGTTGGTTTTTTACTATCTTCCATGTTCAAAAGATACTCCACATGCAACGAAGAAATTTCCTCAAGACTGGCGGATTGGCCGCTGGATCGATATTCACGTCTGGCATGGCCATGAATGCATCTGCCATGAAGAAGAATGTTGGCGACAAGACCTTCAACCTCGACTACGCTTTCCACAGTGGAATGTTCGCCAGCCATGCAGGTCCGGATTTTATCGATCAGATCAAATTCGCTCATGATAAAGGCTTCAGGTCCATCGAGGATAATGGGATGATGGCACGCAGTCCGGCAGAGCAGGAGCGTATTGGCCGAACCCTTTCTGACCTCGGCATGAAGATGGGGGTTTTCGTCGTTACCACCGACAGCTGGCATTGGAAGACTTCCCTTGCCACCGGGAAACAGGAATGGAAGGACCGCATCGTGCGTGACTGCAAGACGGCCGTTGACGTCGCCAAACGCTGTGGTGCCAAATGGGTGACGGTGGTGCCGGGCAATTTTGAACGGTCACTGCCTATGGATATACAAACGGCACATGTGATCGATGCACTCCGCATGGGTGCAGAAGTGCTCGAGCCACATGGCCTGGTGATGGTTTTGGAACCGCTGAGTGATAATCCTGACCTATTCCTGCGCTATTCCACACAAACCTATATGATCTGTCGGGCAGTGAACAGCCCTTCCTGCAAGATCCTGTTCGATATGTACCATATGCAGCGTAATGAGGGGGATATCATCCGGAACATCGACCGCACATGGGATGAGATAGGCTACTTCCAGATCGGAGATAATCCCGGTCGTAAGGAACCAACCACCGGGGAGATGAACTACAGGAATATCTTCAAGCATATCCATAAGAAAGGCTTCAAAGGCATCATGGGTATGGAACATGGGAATGCGAACCCCGGTAAAGAAGGCGAGATGGCGTTGATCAAGGCCTATCGCGACAGTGACGCTTTCCTTTGAGCATGAAATACTCCCGCGGACATCAAATATTCTGATGGAACTGCAACAGTTTTAACCCGCTTTTGTTATCAAATCATGATGAGGTTATTTCTGTCCCTTTCCATGGTATTATTCATCTGTCATGGTACCATGGCGCAGGATGCGAATGCATTGATCGGTAAGATCCGTGCAAAGATGGATCTCGTGAACGACTATAAGGCCACAGGAATGCTCAAGACCGATGTGAGTTTCCTCAAGATCCCGGTTTCAAAGATCAACGTGTTGTACAAGAAACCTGACCGGTTCAGGATCAAGAAGGATGGCGGAATTTCGCTCTTGCCAAAGGGCGGTGTCAGTGTCAACCTCAACGCTTTGATGTCTACCGGAGAGGTGACTGCCATCGCAGGGGGTGATGCCATTGTCAACGGTTCTACCCTTAAAGTGGTGAAGCTGCTTCCTGCACAGGAGGAGTCGGATATTATTCTATCGACTTTGTACATCGACGAGAAAAACCTGTTGATACGCAAGGCGGTGACCACCACAAGGGAGAATGGTACTTACCAGATGGAAATGGCCTATGGTAAATACGCAGCCTATGGTTTGCCGGATAAGGTCGTCGTCACCTTCAATACCAAGGACTACAAACTGCCCAAGGGCATCACTTTTGAATATGAGCCAGGCGAGAAACCCGTGAGCCCCAAAGATGCACAGAAGAGTAAGAAAGGGAAGGTCGAGATCACATATTCCGGATATGATATCAATGTCGGGCTGACGGACGCTGCCTTCAAGTAAGGTACAAAAAGAGAAAAGCCGGTGTGATGCCATCAGGCGTCACACCGGCTTTCTAAAATGCCTTGCGGGATCTTATTCGACGTCCAGGCGTTCGTCTTCCATCTTTGCCACAACCTGTGCAGCGATTTTTCGAAGGGGATTTCTCCGGGCCTCTGCATAACCCATTCTTTTATTGAAGATATCGATCGCTGAGAAGACGGCTTCGCGGAAGGATGACTCATCACCGCGATTTTTTCCGGCGATATCCATGGCCGTGCCATGATCAGGAGAGGTTCTGATGCTGCCCAGACCTGCCGTGAAGTTGATCCCTTCTCCTTTTGCGAGGGATTTGAACGGGATGAGTCCCTGATCGTGGTACATCGCTAACACGGCATCGAAGCGTTCATGGTGTCCGTGTGCAAAGAATGCATCCGGGCTATAGGGACCGAAAGCCATCAGATCGAGTTGTTTGCGTGCATCTGCAAGGGCGGGTTTGATCTGTTCGATCTCCTCACTGCCGACAAGTCCTTCATCGCCTGCGTGTGGGTTCAGTCCGAGTACCGCTACGCGTGGTTTATCGATCCCGAAATCTTTCCGGAGGCTGTCTTTCAACACGCGGAGCTTGCTGAGGATGCGTTCCTTGGTGATGAATTTTGCCACTTCCGATACCGGCACATGCTCCGTGACAAGGCCTACCCGCATGTTATCCGCCACCATCAGCATGAGCACGTCTTTTGAGCCGAACAGTGATTGGAGGTAGGGGGTGTGTCCGGTGAAAACGAAGTCTTCCTGCTGTACGTTTTTTTTGTGGAAGGGTGCTGTTACCAGCGCCTGGATTTTATTTTCTTTCAGTGCTTCTGCCGCCGCCATCAGAGATTTTATGGCATATTTCCCACCTGTCTGTGTCAGTTGTCCAGGGGTTATGTCAATGTCTTCCTCCCAACAGTTGAAAACATTGACCTGTTTTACATTGAGTTTTTGAAGGTCCTTGGTGATATTGAAGCTGAAGTTTATATCCGGCATTGACTTCCGGTAGAAGTTGATGACCTTGTTCGATCCAAAGATCACTGGGGTGCAGAATTCGGTGATCCGGCTATCAGAAAAAGTCTTGATGATGAGTTCCGGTCCGATCCCGTTGATATCCCCGATGCTGATCCCGACGACGGGTCTTATCTGAGTGGCATTCATACGTGCTGATCGATTTAACAATAAAGGTACAAGGAAAACGGGGATGTTTCCTGTATTTTTGACCGGATGTACACCCTCAAAAAGTCCTTAGGCCAGCATTTCCTGAAAGATGAACACGTATGCCGACGGATCGTGGAAGCGCTTTGTGTGAAGCCTTTCGACCATCTGCTGGAGGTAGGTCCAGGCGGCGGTGCACTCACTAAATACCTGCTGGAAATACCCGTTGTGGATTTCAAGGCTGTAGAGATCGATCATGAGAAAGTCGAGTATTTATTGTCAGTATACCCCTTGCTGAAAGGTAAGATCATCGAATCGAGCATCCTTGAGACCGATCCGCCCTTTGGCGGGCATTTCACACTGATCGGCAATTTCCCGTATAACATCTCTTCGCAGATCCTTTTCAGGGTGCTAGACTGGCGCGACCAGGTGGACAATGTCATCGGGATGTTCCAAAAGGAGGTCGCCATCCGCATAGCCGCAGGGCCCGGCAACAAGGACTATGGGATACTCAGCGTCTTGTTGCAGGCATATTTCCATGTCAGTTTTTTGTTCGAGGTCGATCAGGAATGTTTCACTCCACCGCCGAAGGTGAAGAGTGGGGTTGTACGTTTGGTCAACGCAGGAAACCCTTATGGGATAGAGAACCACCGGAAATTCAAGACGCTTGTGAAAGCGGCTTTCGGTCAGCGCCGCAAGCAGCTCCGTAATCCCCTCAAAGGCCTTTTCCCTGCCCAGGAGCTGTCGGATCCATTGTTCACCCGCAGGGCAGAGCAGCTGTCTGTGGCGGAATTCGTGTCGCTCATCCCCCGCATGTCATGAAGCCCCTGGTCATCATCACCGCTAAAGCACATCCCTGGCTGCAGTCAACGCTGCTGGAGCAGGGCTATGAAGTGCAGTATCTTCCGCTGATCACATACGAGGAACTGCTTGACAGGGTACCTTCCTGCGAGGGGATCGTCGTCACCACCCGGTTAAGGATCGATGCGCAGCTCATCGATCGTGCCGGGAAATTACGATGGATCGGTCGGCTTGGCAGTGGTATGGAGCTCATCGATGCGGATCATGCCAGAAGTCGTGGTATACGTTGCGAGAGCAGTCCCGAAGGCAACAGAAATGCTGTGGGGGAACAGGCCCTGGGCATGTTATTGTCGATGATGCATCGTA